>JAVBXV010000429.1 GCA_030824405.1 Anaerolineales bacterium
TCCCTTGACGCACTGAACATCTGTGCTATACTCTCGCAACACACAATTTAATCCACTTACACTTATATTGGAGAACTAAACATGGCTCGAAAATCCGCCCGCACTGAACAACCCGTTGAAAATAAAAATATAGATTCCGCCAAAAGCGCAATGCTCGATAAAGCCGTTGGTGATATTCTCAAACGTTTTGGTGAAGGTTCGATCATGCCCTTGGGCAAAGCCCAGGCCATGGTGACCGAAGTCTTCCCCACGGGTTCCCTTTCCCTTGATATTGCCCTTGGTGTCGGCGGCGTACCACGCGGCCGCATCATGGAAATTTACGGCCCAGAATCTTCTGGTAAAACCACCTTGTGCCAGCACATCGTTGCCGAAGCACAAAAAATGGGCGGAACCGCCGCCTTCATTGATATGGAACACGCTCTCGACCCCGTCTACGCCGCCCGCGTAGGTGTGGACATTGACAACCTGCTCGTCTCCCAACCCGATACTGGTGAACAGGCTCTCGAGATCGTTGAAACCCTCGTGCGCTCTGGCGCTGTGGACGTAGTAGTAGTCGACTCAGTTGCCGCTCTCGTACCACGCTCCGAAATCGAAGGCGACATGGGCGATGCCACCATGGGTGTGCAGGCGCGTTTGATGTCTCAGGCGCTCCGCAAACTTTCAGGCGCCATCAACCAGACCAAGACCGCCGTGATCTTTACAAATCAACTTCGCCAGAAGATCGGCGTCATGTTCGGTAATCCTGAAACCACCACGGGCGGTCAGGCGCTCAAATTCTACGCATCCGTTCGTCTCGATGTGCGTCGCATTCAATCCATCAAAGTCGGTGAAGAAGTCATCGGCAATCGCACACGCGTCAAAGTCGTCAAGAACAAAGTTGCCCCCCCCTTCCGCACCGCCGAATTCGACATCATGTTCAACGAAGGCATCTCCAAATCTGGTGACGTGCTCGACCTCGCCACCAAATTCGAAGTCATCACCAAGCGCGGCGCCTTCTTCTCTTACGGTGACCTGCGCCTCGGCCAGGGACGTGAGAACGCCAAAGAATACCTTCGCGCCAACCTCGACCTCATGGGCGAGATCGAAGGCTTCATTCGCCAGAAAGCACTCAGCGGCGAAATTGCCCTGCCGCTCGATATCGGCGGCGAAGCCATCGGCGACGAAGCACTGCCCGCAGACGAATAAACCAAACTCGAATCAAAATAAAGTCACAGAGAAAATTCTCTGTGACTTTATGGTTTAATGAGGACATGCTGCGCTTCACACCCCGCTCGTTCCTGATCCTACTGCCAGTCATTTTCTTCGCCCAGGCATGTGCGCCTCAAGCCGCATCCACGCCTTTTCGTCCGCCCACACAAGCCGCACCCACATCCATACTCGCCACCACAACCCCAGTGCCACAATTATTCACACCTGTTCCCACGCCAACAATCACCGCCACCATACCAGCCGTCTGCACGAACAATCTCTCCTTCATTGACGACATCACCATGGACGATGGCACCTCCGTCACCCCAGGCACATCCATGGACAAACAATGGCTGGTACAAAACAGCGGCTCCTGCAACTGGGACTCCACCTACCGCCTCAAATGGATCGGCGGCGACCCAATGGGCGCGGCCACAGAGCAATCACTCTACCCCGCCCGCGCAGGCACACAAGCTACATTACGAATTATCTTCAGCGCGCCTGCTGGAGAAGGTCTCTACGAAAGCGCCTGGCAAGCCGTGGACCCAGATGGAAATGTATTTGGTGATCTGGTGTTCATCAAAATTGTGGTTACCCCATAAAAAGGAAAGCATGTCTGCTCAAACCGAATTCCCGAAGGTCTTTGAAAACCTCAAGTCCATTCTAAAACCGTACGCGAGTAAACTAACCGTTAAATCAGATACGGCAGAAAATTATTATCTTGAAGGCGTGTACAACGAGAAATGGAAGAAGGAACTCTTTTTCGGCGCGGCACAGATAAAGAAGAATTACGTATCTTTTTATTTGATGCCTGTGTATATGTATCCTGATTTGCTAAAAAATATTTCTCCCGAACTCAAGAAACACATGCAGGGAAAATCCTGCTTCAATTTCAAGAAGATGGAAAAATCCCTGTTCGATGAGTTAGGTCAACTCACCAAACAGGGATTCGAGCGGTTTATGAAGGAAGAGTATTCCTAATTTATTCGTACACCAACGCATCGCGGATGGTAAGTTTCGCGGCGTTTTGAGCAGGGATCACACTGGCGATGACTGAAATGAACAGCATCAAGCCAAGCCACGTCAACACCGCAGGGATGGAAAAAATATAATCAAGCGGTCTTGCGAGCAGGGAATTTCCCAGAGAGTTGCCGATCCAAACAGCAAGCGGTATTGAGCAGGGAATGGCTATCGCCCAACTGAGCAGGCCGATCACCAACCCTTCCACGATCACCACGCGGCGGACGACTCGATTCTGTGCGCCGAGCGAACGCAGAATACCGATCTCACGCGTGCGTTCGATGACATTCAAGCTCATTGTGATAGCCAGCCCCAGACCACCCACAAAAGCGATCAACACCACCATTGCCAACAGCAGAATGATCAACACGTCCATTTGTGCGGCGTTGGTCTCTTTGAGTTGCGTGGTGGTTTGCGAGCCGAGCACATCAAAGTTGACCGCTTCCAGGCGGGACAATACGTCAGATTGGGCGCGGGATTGAGAAACAGAATCAGGTGCATCGGTCTGAAGAACGAGGCGGTTGGCTAGTCCATCCAAACCTGTTTGCGCGGCGAGGTCGTCATAATAAACATACGCCATGGGGATAAATCCGCGCCCGCCAGAACCGACGATGGTCCATTCCTCTTCGCGGCCAGCGATATTCAAAGTGACAACAGAACCCACCTTGAGCGATGGGGAAAGATCAAGAAAATCTGCGTTGACGAAAATTCCATGCGCAGTATTTGTGGATAACCAACTGCCGTGGATCACGCCAGGGCGCGCCATTTCAGTATCAGCGGGCAAGCCGTACAGAATGATGCTGCCACTCAAATGAGCCTCGTCGAAAACGAAACGGCCATTATCAACCGCCCAGGTTTCAACAGCACGAACCCCTGCAACGCGCAGCGCTTCATCTTCAAGTTTATTAATAGAATAAGGCTGGGAAAGATCCACGCCCACGTCATAATTCATGTCACCCTGAATTTCAGTCACTGCAACACGCATGGATTGGCGAATACCGATCACCGCGATAAACATTGCGCCTGCAAGAAGCAACGCAACAAAGGTGAGCAACAAACGTCCCTTGCGGCGGAAGGTGTTGCGAATGGAAAGATTAACCAGTTGCGGCAGATCACCAAACAAACGGCCGCTGCTAACGCGGACTGCGCTTTCAGGGTTATAGTTGCTGATGGCCTCGCGAATGGTAATGCGTGAGCCAGAGATAATTGGAAACAACGATGCTAGCAAAGGAATCAGCAAGGCGCTGACGATCTGCAAAATAAGAGTACTGGCAGGCATGGTGAAATGATCCACATTGAAATTCATGCCCGTAGCAACACCATCTGCAAGGAAGTATGCGCCAACCAACCCCATGGGGATGGCGAGCAGTAACGCGAGTATGCCAAATAGCAGAACCTCTTGAAAGTAGAGGGACATGGTTTGGCGAATACGCGCGCCCAGCGATTTCAACATACCGATCTGTGGAATTTGCTGCGACATCACCGCAGACATGACACTGGTGACAAGAAATCCGCTGAGGATCAAGGTAAGTACACCCAGCGAACCAAGAATGAACAACACCGAGGACATGTTATCGCCCAGCGCGTATTTATCTGGCACAGGGACGGGGGCGCTAAACACCGAATAATTTTCTTCTTCAATATCTTTGACGAGCTGCGTGGTTAGAATTTCAATGTCAGTTCGGGAGGCGGCGTTTGAAAATTTGACAGCAAGCTGATTGTATTGATCGTCAAAGCCAAGTTCTTCGGCAGTATCCAGCGTAATGTAGCCAACCCCTGTGAGCGTGATCTCGGAAGGCAAACGGGATAGGTCATTGACAAAGCCGCCAACGGTCAACGTGTGGACATTGCCATTCAACAATTCCACGGTGACGGTGTCACCCACTTGCATGATGTTGTTCAACGAACGTTCGATGAAGATACTATTGACCTCGGGTGAAAAAAGTAATTCATCTTCCATGGTCAATCTATTAAGAGAGATGGAATTGAAATCGGGGAGGGTATGTATCTCGAAACTGAGCCAGCTATCGGGTGCGGAGCGGATGCGTGCCTGGTCCACACGTTGCGCCCGCGCAACAGAAACAGAATCCATGATCTGAACTGATTCCAACAGGTCATCATCAAAAGGGGAAAGCGACAAAATGACATGCGCAGGATTTGTGGCGGTGTAGCCGTCTCTGAGATTTTCTTCAAGAACGTGACGCCCCGTAAGCATGAGGCCAAACGCGGCAACACCAACAGCTACTGCAAGAACGATCAGCAGACTGCGCCATTTATCTGCGAGCAGATCGCGCCAAATTTTAGATACGCGTACGCTCATTTTTTGACCTTCCGTTTGCCGCTGCCTTCAAGTTCCTTTTTGCGCACGCCTGCCACTTTGCTTATGTTTTGTTTAAATTGTTCAGATGCAGCGATCAACTTCTCGAACTCCTGCATGTTCAGCTCCACCACTTTTGCGGTGCGCCCCTTGCTGACGCGCACGGTTGCCATACGGCGGCTATCACCCATCAAAGCCATTTCGCCAAAATAAGTACCCTTGGTTAATTGGTTGACAAGCTCATCTTTGCCTTGCTCATCTTTGACAAGAATATCCACCTTACCTTCAAGAAGAAAATAAAAGGTGGTACCCACATCGCCTTGTTTGACGATCTCGCGACCAGCCTGATACGTGACGCTATCTGTGTTTTCAAGAGCGGCCGCAAGCGTCTTTGCAGTTAAGGATGAAGAAACCGCCTGAAGTTGATCGTATACGCTGCGCTGTTGGATCAAGCCAGTAAGCTCTGTACGCAAAGTATACGAAGTGGCAATGAGTTGATTAAATGCCATGTCGTCCAATGCCGCAACAGAAACGGGCGCATCGTTGGAAGCCTTTACCGTGGCAGTGCGAAGCCCGCCGCCAAGCAAAGCCATTTCACCAAAATATTCCCCGCGTTTCAACTGATTGACATACACCTGACTTCCGCCAGGTTCGCTGAGATACACATCCGCTTTGCCATCGAGCAGGATATAGAATTTATCGCCCACCTCACCCTGACGAACAATGGTGGCGCCAGGTTGAAAAATTTGCGGCTGCACATTGCGTGTCACTTCCACAAGTTGATCCTGCGTCAACTTGGAGAGGGCGCGCACAAGATATTCATTGACGATCTCACCGTCGGAGATCAGGATGGTGCGGTTCGCACGCCGCGCAAGATCGCTGTCATGCGTCACCATCAAAATGGTTTTGCCAGAAGCCACCAGGTCTTCAAACAATGAAAATATTTTCGCGGCAGTCTTCGAATCAAGATTGCCCGTGGGTTCATCTGCAACAATAAGCGGCGGGTCATTTGCCAGTGCGCGCGCAATTGCCACGCGCTGCTGCTGCCCGCCAGAGATCATGGACGGAAGTTTATAGGCCTGCTCCGTCATCTCCACTTTCGAGAGCAGGTGCATGGCGCGCGCCTTGCGTTCGCTTTTGGTGTAAAGATCGTTCAACTCCATCGGCAGAATCACATTCTCCAAAATGGTGAGCGTGGGAAACAACTGAAAGAATTGAAAGACAATGCCAAGGTTACGTCCACGCCAGGCGGCCATTTGTGCTTCGTTAAAGGAATGCACAGGCTCGCCGCCGATCATGATCTCGCCTGAAGTTGGGCGGTCGATGCCCGTGATCATATTAATAAAAGTGGATTTTCCGCTGCCCGATTTTCCAATGACAGCCACAAACTCGCCCCGCTGCACTTCCACATCCACACCTTTGACGGCGGTGAAATCTCCTGCGGGGGTCTTGTAGATCTTAAGAAGTTTTTTGATCGCGATCAATGGTTGAGAGGAAGTGTTTGAATTCATGCCCCCAAGTTTACTCGAAGTGAAATAAAAAATCAGTCATGAACATAAAATTCATGACTGATCGACAGGGTCGATAAATTGGACTCAGTTGACGCTCATGAACCCGAACATTTTCCACAATCCACGCATCATTTTATGACCGAAATCTGGCTGCAAAAACTGATTCGGACACGACCCTGGAATGACTGCGATCCCGTTGGCTTTGCAGGTTTCCACCGCACTTTGAGACACGCTGGTCATCCCTGCCGCCAGACCTGGTTTCGTGCCCATCATACAATGCATCCACACATGCTTAATGCCCAGGTCTACACACTGCTGAACCATTTGCTCGGTAACCCTGGGATTGGTAAGCATGAAGACCGCATCCACTTTCTCTGGGATGGATTTCAGGTCTGGATAGCAGGCATCTCCCTCAAAGGAAGTCATCCGCGGGTTGACCGCATAGACCTGATACCCCGCATCTTTGAATTTTTTGTAATTCAAATTGCAGCCTGTCTCACGTTTATCTGAAACACCCACCACGGCGATCTTCTTTTGTGCAAGAAAACCCTGCACCATCGTATCGAGCTTTGACATAAGAATTCTCCTTGAAATGAAAGAACAAATTTGAAGCGTTTTATTTAAGGCAACCATGGAGATTTATATACATATTGCCCGCAAGGAAAATTATACGTGCTACAAATTCATAAACAAGATGACGAATATCACTATGCATGCATTGAGATCAAGTTATCAATGGAATTTTTTGAAATATAAAAGAGCATTAATAGCTTTCCAAATTGCAAACGTTTTACCTGTTGCAACTATTTTGCAAGGTCACATGTAATTATTCAATGCTATAGTGTCGGTACAAAGAAACATCCGATAAAGGCAAACCTGGTGAAAGCCAGCGACGCAAAGCCATGGGTCTACCGCCACTGAAAAGTGACCATGACCGCCAGGCCGCCGAAGATCACAGAGCGCTGTGTTTGTTTGGCCTGGCTTATAAAACAAGTCAGGCTATTTTATTCGGATGGCTGTTCAATCTTCAACGTTTTGTTTCACTAGCGCAGACCCGCCAAGAAGCGGATCTGCAAAACAAGGAGAAAAGCCATGTTACGTAATTTCAAAGTTCTGTTTGTAGTCATTGCCGTAGTTGCCATTTCAGCCACCGCTTATGCTTTTGCTGCGGCAAATACCGTCCCTGCCACAAAAGCTGGTGACGGCCTTGGCGTGGTCAGTGGATACACTGTGACAGCCGTTGCCTACACATTGAATGGAACTGATCCCTCAACACTTGACAGTGTCGCATTTGACCTGGGCGCAGCCGCCACACAGGTGGAAGTTCAACTTGTAGCGACCACTGGCTCCTGGTATACCTGTGTCCTTGGCACTGGCACTACCTGGTCATGTGATACCACTGGCCTGACCGTTTCGACCATTGATCAATTACGCGTGGTCGCCGCCAGCAACTAACTCACCTTACAACCTGAAATACATCAGGCCTGCCCGTAGAGTTGTCGCCGTTGTTGATGATTGGCGGAACACAAACAGGCAGGCCTGAACCTTAACAACAAGCCATGCAATCCTTCAAACACCAATCCTCGATCTTTTCTACGCTATTCTCCTTATTTTTATCGGGGATGATCTGGATGGCGCTCGCCCCCACTCAACTGGGCGGGTCGGTCACCTATGTGATCGTAGATGGCAACAGTATGGAGCCCCACTTTCGTTTCGGTGATCTCGTGCTTGTTCGGACGGAAACAGCGTACAGCGTGGGGGATGCGGTCATTTATCAAAATGCAGAAATGGGCAGGTATGTTTTCCACCGCATCACTGGAACTGAATTAGGTCATTTTATTCTCAAAGGCGATAACAATTCATGGTTGGATTCATATCAACCTGTTCAAGATGAAATTATTGGAAAATTATGGGTTCACATTCCCAAACTTGGCAAGGTCTTCGAGTGGGTACGGTTACCAATAAATATGGCGATCATGGTCGCATTATTGGGAGGAGTTTTTATGTCTGGTGCGATCCTTAAACCAAATAAATCAGGAGGAGAAACGAACAAGCCGCCGAAAAATTTTAAAGGACTGCGCGAAGGCGGCTTATATGTATCCATATTTCTGTCTCTGTTCTTTTTGGGGCTGACTATTTTTACATTCACCAAGCCGCTGACAGTTTCCAAATCGGGCATTCCATATCAACAGGAAGGTTCTTTCTACTATACAGCTACTGGCACGCCTGGAGTTTATGACACAAACATCATTCGCTCTGGCGAACCGATCTTCCCGAAATTAACCTGCTTTCTTAATGTTGGATTTACATATAACCTGCTGGCCGCTCAGGCACAGGGAGTATCTGGCATCCATCAAATCTATGCGCGTGTAATGGACGATCAAAGCGGCTGGCAGCGTACGATTCCATTAAGTTCTCAAACTGCTTTCAGCGGCAATTCATATTTCTCCATGTCTACTGTTGACCTGTGCCAGGTGGAATCTTTGATAACCCTGGTGGAGCAGGAAACAGGGCTGCACCCAAACACATACTCACTTGATATTATTGCCAATGTGGCCGTTGCTGGTCTGATCGAGGGCAGCCCGATCAACGATACATTTACACCCATCCTTGCCTTTAAATTTGACAAGATGCACGTTTACCTTGCGAACAATGATCCAAAGGTGGAAGCCCTGCATTCATTGAAGCAGGGTCTCGCTGGTGGTTCTGAATTACAAAAAAATACATTTTCAATTTTCGGTCTAAACCCCACAGTTGGAACCATTCGCACGATCGCTTTGATCGGTTTCATTTTTTCACTTATGGGGTTATTCTTCATTGGCCTGCAGTTTTATCAAGCCGCCCAGCAAAGCGAAGATGCACTCATCCGCTTGCAGTATGGCGGCATGCTGGTGGATGTATATGAGCAAAGCCTCGCGCCCACCTCTTCAACCATTGATGTGACCACGATCGACAACCTTGCCAAACTCGCCGAGCGGCAGGGCGCCATGATCCTGCATATGACACAAAATTTTCTGCATTATTATCTCGTGCAGATCAACGGCACTACCTATCGCTACGTTGTCACTGCTGGAAAAAAAGGCACGCTTGAAAACAAGGCGCCTGAAACTGCGGGCATTCACGAAGAAAACAAACCGATCCAGATCGAAGCCGAGCCAGTTCAAGAAAAACAGCCGCAAAATGAAATTTCAGAATATGTAACCAACGAGAATAAAGACGATTCTGTAAATATTGAAATCGAAACCGAGGCTGCCTGGAGAAAAATTCAAAGTGACGCAGCAAATTATTTAAACAGTCACCCTAAAAATAAACGCATCGAAGCGAATCCTTCTCATCAAGAGGCTGCAGAATATATGATCCAAACTGGAAACATTGAATTTGATATGCCCGAGTCATCAGCGGAGACGTTCATGCTGCGGAAGATCAAAATATGAGGATGCCCCATCCGCTTCAAACCCTGACCTTTGGGCTGATTGCGCTAATATTATTTAGCGCCGTCACAGCAGTTGCCGCCACCAACACCATCCCATCTACAAGAGTTACCGACCAGACCCTTCTCGTTGGTATTAACGATCTCAAACCATCCGCATGTGCAGGCTGGTATTTGAGCAATCTCGTTCTCGGCACAGGGACATTAACTGGCAGCACTGGCAATGACCTGATCCTGGCCAGATCTGGCGCAGACGCGATCGATGGCCTGGGCGGAGATGACTGCATCCTCGGCGGCGGAGGCGATGACCTCATCACAGGCGGCGACGGAAATGACGTTTGCATCGGCGGCCCAGATGCGGATACATTTACAACCTGCGAAGGGGAAATCCAATAAGCTGTGTTGATGTAAAATATAAAAATGAACATTCAAAACGCCTACAACGAGTGGTCGGGTATCTACGACTCGAACGAAAATTTGACCCGTGACCTGGATCAAAAAGTGACCCGCGAAACTCTCGCGGGTCAGCATTTTATGTCCATTCTTGAAACTGGCTGCGGAACAGGAAAGAACACCGCGTTCCTCGCCCAAATAGGGACACAAGTTCACGCGCTGGATTTTTCACTAGGCATGATCGAGAAAGCCAAAGAAAAAGTGACCGCGCAAAACGTCCGCTTTTCGATGGCAGACCTGACGAAACGCTGGCCTTGTGAAGATGCGGCCTACGATCTCATCACCTGCAATCTTGTGCTGGAGCATATCGAAAACCTGTCCCATATTTTCTCCGAAGCCGCGCGGACTTTACAGCCAGAGGGGAAATTTTTCATCAACGAATTGCATCCCTTCAAACAATATAAAGGGGCAAAGGCAAAATTTGAACACGGCGAAGACATCATCGAAGTGGATGCGTTCGTGCATCACATTTCTGATTTTACGAATGCAGCAGCCACCAATGGATTCAAGTTGATCAAACTAAATGAATACTGGCATGCAGAGGATGAGGGAAAGCCGCCGAGGATCGTATCGTTTCTGTTTGGGAAGTGATCGGTCAATTATTTGCTGGCAAAATTTTCGCAAGTTTATATCAACAGAAAATTGCTCACCAATTTCTAGCCAAATCCTATATAAATCTACATTGCTTTTTTAATTTCAAAGCATACAATTCAAACATTCAGAGGCGAGGGCGTGCAAACGCCCTTGCTTGTATTTAATCACAGCTCGCGAAAGGAGTTTTTATGTCTGGTCGTTCCACTCGTTTCTCTCCATCCACGTTTGTCAATAAACTCGTTCCAATTGTATTGATCATTCTTGTTCTACTGCTCCTCGGCTCGCTGGTCATCATTGGCTTGTCGCTGATCGGCGCTACCCCCTCAGCTTAATCCACTTTCCAAACAGGACTCCCATGACATACATTCCGTATCTTTCCACTCTTGTGACCTTTGCCTTCACCGTTGCTGTATACAACCGCTATCGCCAACGCGGCGGGACTCACCTTCTGCTCTGGGCGCTGGGACTTTTATTCTACGGCCTGGGCACATTGAGCGAAGTGATCCTCAGCCTGACCTTCAACGCCTTCATTCTGAAAATTTGGTATCTCACAGGCGCAATGCTTACTGCCGCATGGCTGGGCATGGGAACTGTCCATTTGCTGATTCGCAAGGGACGCGCGGCCCAAATTACCACATGGATATTGACCGCCGTTTCAATTTTGGCATTCATCCTTGTGATCATTGCCCCAACTCTCTCTACAAGTTATAACGTTACCCTGCCCGCTTCGGAACAATATAAAGATATTCTCACCCGCAGCGGACTGACCATCTTTTTGACAATTCTGCTCAACATCTATGGGAGCATCACCCTGGTGGGCGGCGCGATCTATTCTGCGTTTCTATTTTGGCGCAAGAAGATCCTTGCCAACCGTATGTTTGGCAACGTGCTGATCGCCGCAGGCGCTCTCTCCCCAGCCATGGGCGGCACTTTGCTCAAAGCAGGCTACACCGACATGCTGTATCTCAGCGAGTTCATCGGCGCGATCTTGATGTTCATTGGGTTTGTCATGTCCACTTCAGGGAAGTCTGACACTGTCAGTGACGGATAAATACAAGATTGCAAAAGAGACAGTCACCTTCGAGGTGACTGTCTCTTTTAATACCCATTAACGATTGGTGTTAGCCTGTGTTTTACTCAAGGCTCACTCATCATTCAAAGCAAATTCAATAGCTCGAATCACTCCATTGATATCGTTCTCCACTTGATTATTCCAAAAGCGGATGACTTTATACCCCAGTGACTCAAAATACTTGCTTCGCTCAACGTCATATTCAGTTTGTTCAAGGTGTTGACTGCCATCGAGTTCGATAATCAATTTCTTCTTGATCGAAACAAAATCAGGGATGAAGCTCCCAATGGCGTGTTGACGTCTGAAATTTACCCCGTTCAGTTTATCCCCGCGCAAATATGCCCACAACTTTCTCTCTGCAGGCGTGGACTCTTTTCTCAATTCCCCTGCTCGATGCATGGTTTTGGGATTGGATCGTTTTGGCGGCATAATTTTCCCCGAGTGTATCATCAAGAAGCAGAATCATCATTCCATGAGCCTACTGCAAACCCTTGCCCCCACCCGCCTCCCCAAAATGGGACATGGAAAACATACAAAAAATTATATGTACTTCGTTGTCCCATTTGGGGGAGGTGCCGAAGGCGGAGGGGGCCGCTCTCCCGCCATTCCTGCCGCGAACGATTTAATATACAAACGAGAGTGGCAATTCTATTTCTTTCCACCCAGGTTTTTCTTGTGTATCTTCATCAATTCCTTAAACGCCTCATCACGAATATCATTGAATTTTTCGCGTTGCCTGAAATCCACGAGAAGGAATAAACCTGCAAGGATGATACAAGTGAGCAAAACGGGGAATGCCCACTCTTTTGACGGGGTATGACCCAGCCAGAGGTAAAGGCTTGTACCTAGAATTGGCAGAGAGAAGACCAGCGAAGTGAACAATGCAAATGCACTATATTGCAAGTCGATCTCCCTGTGCAGGGCTGGTGACCCATATTGGTATAAAACAAAGCTGTTTGTGTAAAAATCAGGCTTAGCATCGCCAATGAAATTGAACTTGTTTCCACTTTTTTGGAAGAGTCTATTAACTGGAAACAAGATAAGGAGTTGTATCAACCTATGTGTCAATAACCCGATAATATAAGAGACGAAAATGGAAATTAACGTGATCAGACTTACATAATCTGATAGAGACGCCATGAACTGGAAGTCGTAAATCCCCGCTTTGTTCAAAATAAAGAAAACCACTGCAAGTAAATACACAAACCCAGCAATGATGATCTCGGCCCAAAGAGTTGGAGGTAGCATTTTGTTTCCCTTCCCGATTACAGATTATCGACTATCCCCGAGTTTATCATCACTTCATTGAGTCTACTGCAAACCCTTGCCCCCACCCGCCTCCCCCAAATGGGACATATAAACTTTTTATAATTACCAAATATAACCTGTCCCATTTGGGGGAGGTGCCGAAGGCGGAGGGGGCCGCTCTCCTGCCATTCCTGCCGAGGAGAAAATACACAACTACAATAATGTTTCGCTTAACAATAAACCGAGTGAAATATTATTATTTAGCTCCTGGCTGAGGAATTGAGCCTAGAACCTAGCGGGCTTTCATGAATTCCTATTGAGATATTTTTTTACCATTCTCACCTAACGGTGTGCGTTACTTGCTGGTGGGCGGGGCGAAATAACGTCATTGTAGTGGAAACAACTTCAAGTTGCGCAAAGAGCTTGAAACCGCGCAGACTCCCACGAGTCAAGTGCACGCTGTGTTAGCCTGCA
>JAVBXV010000387.1 GCA_030824405.1 Anaerolineales bacterium
AATACAGTATTGGCAATATAGGTGTATTCTGCTTTCAAGATTTCATCAGTGTTGAGTTTCGGTTTTACAGGCATGTTCTGCTCCTTGTATGAAATTTCATGATGATTATCGCACAAGTTTGTAAAAAAACAGTCCCGCGCACGCGGGACTGTTTTGGATAATTATTGTTGACTGCTTTTTCGTTTACAGCTCAAAAGCCCATTCGCCTTTGCGCATGATCGGTTCACGGGAACCATCTTCGCGAATACCGTCAATGTCCATTTCGGCAGAGCCGATCATAAAATCGGTGTGGATAAGGCTTTTGTTGCCGCCACTGGCCTGGAATTCTTCGGGGGTCATATCTTCGCCGCCTTTGATGGTGTCGCGATAGGCGTTGCCAAATGCAATGTGACAGGCCGCGTTCTCGTCAAACAAAGTGTTGTAGAAGAGATGTCCGCGCTGGCTGATGGGTGAACTGTTCGGCACGAGGGCAACCTCTCCCAATTGGCAGGCACTGTCATCTGTCCCGATGAGCTCACGTAGATCTTCTTCTCCCTTTTTGGCAGTGACCTTGATCGCGCGTCCATTTTCAAAGGTGACGCTAAATCCATCGATCAAAGCTCCTGATAGGTTGAGTGGACGTGTGGCGGTAACTACCCCATTCACTTTATCTTTATGTGGCAGAGTAAAGACTTCTTCAGTAGGAATGTTGACTGTGCAAGTGATCCCATTTTTGAAGGAAGCTTCTGCGCCCTGCCAGATGTGTTTTTCAGGCAGGCCAACGGTCAAGTCTGTGCCTGGTGCTCTGTAATGAAGAGAGCTGTAGTGCTTGGCCGATAAATAATCTTTATATTTAAGTAATTTTTCTGTGTGATCCTGCCATGCTTTTACTGGGTCGGGCAGGTCAATGCGGCAGGAATTGAAAATGGCTTCCCAGAGTTTGGCCTGTGCTTCTTCTGTTGAAAGTTCTGGAAATACTTTTCTTGCCCAGGCGGGTGAGGCGGTTGCCACCACGCACCAATTGGATACGTTTTCATATTTACGAAGTGGCTCAAATTTCTTGGCCATGGCTGTTCTGCTTTTAGCGATCAATTCAGGGTTAATGCCATTCAGCAGGTCAGGGTCAGAAGAGTGAATGGCTAGTGATGCGTCGCCTCGTTTGTAATTTTCCTCGTAGCGGGCGAATAGCCAATCTGGAGTTTCCTCCAATGATTGTGGGTCGGCAAATTCAAAACGAGTGCGGACAATTTTTTCATCTGTCCAAAGAATATCCACATATTGTGCGCCTGCTTTATAGGCGCTTTCGGCTACTTTTCGAATAAAAGGAGCATCGTCAATAATGGCGCGGATGGAGAGTCTTTGTCCCTTGCGTAAATTCAAGCCAACTTTGACAACCACATCGGCGTATTTTGCGAGCATCTTGTCGAATTCCAATTGATTCATGATTTCCTCTTTGGTTTGTAGAATAAAAAACTCCCTTCAGAACGCAGGTCTTGAAAGGAGTTTTATTAATTAGAGTTTAAATGCCCACTCGCCTTGACGCATGACAGGTTCTCGTGTGCCATCCTTGAGAACTCCGTCAATGTCCATCTTTGGAGAACCGATCATGAAATCCACATGGTTGAGGCTTACGTTGCCTCCAGCGGAGAGAAACTCCTCGTCGTTCAACTCCTCTCCACCCGTAAGAGTGAAGCGGTAGGCGCGTCCAATTGCAATGTGACAGGATGCGTTCTCGTCGAACAAGGTGTTGTAGAAAAGATGTCCGCGTTGGGCGATCGGGGAGCTGGCGGGTACGAGCGCTACTTCACCGAGGTGGTGCGAGCCTTCGTCTGTGTCTACCAATTTTTGCAGGGCGGTTTCGCCCTTCTTTGCATTTACTTTTGTGACGCGCCCGTTTTCAAAAGTGACTTGAAAATCTTCGATCAGCGTGCCGCCATAGCTTAATGGAAAAGAGGATGTAACAGTGCCGTCAGCGCGATTGCGATCTGGCAAAGTGAAAATTTCTTCGGTGGGCATGTTGGCGGTAAAAGCCACTCCGTTTTGCGCCATCGATTGCGCGCTGATCCAGCGATGACCATTGGGCAGCCCAAGGGTAAAGTCTGTGCCTGGGGCTTTGTAATGCAAGGCAGTGAATTGTTTTGACTGCATATATTTTGCGCGTTCTTTCATGCTGTCAATATGTTTCTGCCATGCGGCAACAGGATCGGGCTGGTCAATGCGTGTGGTTTCAAAGATCGCTTTCCATAATTTTTCCTGCGCCTTGTCAGGAGCAAGTTCAGGGAAAACTTTTTGCGCCCATGCATCGCCTGCGGCTGCCACAACGCACCAGTTGATCGCGTTGGTGGTTACTTTTTCAGTGACTCTGCTGGCAATATTTAAATGTGTTCTTTGCATCATGCCCACAGCTTCGGGGTCCAGCCCGCCAAGCAGATCGGGGTTCGCACCTGTAATGGAAAGCAGTGCGTCGCCATTGTTGACCATGTTCATCACAGCGTCAATGTTGTGTCTGGGATATTCATCGAATGAGTCTTTGGGAGCATATTGAGCATGCAGACGCATCATTTCTTCGTCGCCCCAAATGACCTCTACATATTTTGCACCTGCGCCGTAGGCGGCTTTGGTCACTTCGTGTACCAATGGCGCAAACTGAAGCGGCACGCCGCGTGTTGCCATGAGATTGATAATTAATCTTTGTCCCGCCCGTATGTTCAAACCAACTTTGACAATGGCTTCTGCATATTTTTGCAGCATTTCTTGATGAGTTTGGCTGGTCATTTTGCCTCGATTTAGATGGGTATTTTTCAAGTATAGCACGGAGGATTATTTTTCGCCCCATGCTTTTTCTCTGCAATTTTGGCGCGCTTCATCCTCCGCCCATACCTGCTTCTGTTTTGTGAAATCTTTATTTCGCCTCAAGCTTCTTTTGCGTTCGGCTGAACTTTCCCAATGCAAAATAGCTTGCTGATAGAACAAGTCCCAACAAAAAGCATCCGCTCCAGAGGGTGGCTGCTCCAAAGGTTTGATATACCCAACTGCCCAGAATCGGCCCAATGAAGAATGACAGTCCCCAGGCGGAGCCGAAGATGCCTTGATATAGTCCACGCAATTCCACGGGAGCGAGGTCTGCAATGATCGAGGGCGCAACAGATGTTGCTATGATCTCGCCGATCGTCCAGATCACGACGCTTATTGCAAATAATACAAATGTGTTTGCGAAGGCTGTGAAGCCAAACCCGATCGCGCTGAAGATCACCGCAATGGATATTGTTTCAAAGCGCGGCCATTTGACCGCCATGTTGCTGATCGGGATGGTCAGCAATACGATCAGAATGCCATTGACTGCAATGGCTAAGCCGTATTTCTCTGGGCCGAGTCCGTGCGATTGCATGTCCAGCGGCAGGGTCACATTTCCCTGCATGTAAATGATGCCGAAAAATAATGTAATGAACGAGAACCAAAGCAGAATTGGCGCGCGGCCAAGTTGTTGAATACGTTCAGCAGAAGAAGTGTGCGCTGTGTGATGTGCCGTTGCGGCTGGACGGGTTTCACGAAAGCCAAAGAGGATGATCAGGCCAAAGAGCAGAGTGGTCAAGCCGTCGCCAAGAAAAAGGTAGAGGTAACTGTACGCAGCTAAAAGTCCAGCGAGAAGCGGTGCCAGGGCGGCGCCCAAATTGATCGCCCAGTAAATATATCCATAAGCGCGCGGCCTGTCTTCAGCAGGGACAATATCCGCAATGGCGGCGCTGACGGCGGGTCTGTGCAGGTCTGTGAAAATACCAACGAGAAAAGTGCAGGCCGCGATCAGCCATATGTTTTGAACAAAGCCAAGCAGGATAATAAAAATGGGGGTGATCAGAAAACTTGCCGAGAGAACTGGTTTTCGCCCGAAGCGATCGGTCAATTCGCCGCCGATGAGTTGGGCAAGGAACGAGCCTGCACCAAAAAGTGAAACCACCAGTCCAGCCTGCGAGATCGAAATGCCGCGTTGATTGGTGAGATATAGAGTGAGAAAGGGGACGACGAAACCGCCGATGCGGTTGATGAGTGTGCCAAAAAATAATAACCAGTAAGCGCGCGGAAGATTGAACATGTGCGCGACTATATCATAATATTTTGGTATATACTTTATAAAATATCGATTTCAAAAGCTCTGGGAGACTATATGCTGAAGATCGAAAAAGTGGATACCAGCAACAAAAAACAAGTGAAACGCTTCGTAGAATTGCCATTCCGAATCTATGCAGATTGTCCGCAGTGGGTTCCTCCGCTGAACGTGGATGCATACAACCAGTTGAACAGAAAAAAGCATCCATTTCATGAACATTCTGATGTGGATTTTTTTATCGCTATGCGCGATGGGCGCGATGTGGGGCGGATCGCCGCGATCGAGAACAAACCTTTCAATGAATATCACAAAACAAAAAAAGCAGATTTTTATTTATTCGAATGTGAAAATGATCTGGAGGCTGCAACTGCGTTGTTCAATGCGGCCTTTGAGTGGGCAGTGTCTCGCGGGTTGAATGTGGTTGTGGGGCCAAAGGGATTTGGTCCTTTGGATGGGTATGGTCTATTGGTTTTAGGGCAGGAACACCGCCAAACCATGACAATGTTGAATTACAACCATGCTTATTATCAGCAGTTGGTGGAAGCACAGGGTTTTGAAAAAGAAGTTGATTTCGTTTCATGCTATCTGCCCGCGGATAAATTCAAAATGCCCGAGCGTGTTGAAAAGATCGCAGAACGCGTGATGCAGCGCGGGCATCTGGAAGTAAAGCGTTTCAAAAACAAAAAAGAGTTGATCTCATGGGCAGACCGTATCGGGCAGGCGTATAACCAGGCTTTTGTGAATAATTGGGAATACTATCCGCTTTCACAGCGTGAAATAGATTTTGTGGTCGATAACATTATGACGGTTGCAGATCACCGTTTGATCAAGATCATCACGCATGGCGAAGATGTGGTTGGATTTTTATTTGCCTTTCATGATGTCTCTGCGGCGCTTCAACGTGCAAAAGGGAAGTTATTCCCGTTTGGCTTGATAGACCTGTTGTTGGAAATGCGCCGCACACAAACTGTCTCTGTGAATGGCATGGGAATCCTGCCCGAGTTCCAGGGGCACGGCGGCAATGCGTTGCTGTATTACGCCATGGGCAATACGTTGTTTGAGTTCCAGCAATTTGTGCATGTAGAGATGACTCAAGTTGCAGAGACCACTGAACAGATGCGTGCAGACCTGAAAAATTTAAGCGGTGTGGAATATAAAAATAACCGTGTCTACAGAAAGAATTTGTAGGATCAGGAGAAAATATTATGCATTATCCACTGGAGTTTACCCCGCAACGCCTGCATAGACCCCTCTTCAACTTTTTTCTTTTGTTGACCATTGCCATTTTTGGCATATTTTATTTTATCGATCAGCCCTTGCAAACATCTGCCGCGCCGAGTGGAACTGTCTCATTTGAATTGGCGCGCACACCTGAGACAGCCCGCTCCATCCTTGATTCGTGGGATGCAAATGCGCGCCTCATAGCCGCCTTTGGGCTGGGATTTGATTTCCTGTTCATGCCAGTCTACGCGTTGGCATTGTCGTTTGGTTTATTGCTGGCAGGTCATGGAAAAGCCAATTGGTATCGAAGGCTCACCATGTGGATGGGTTGGGGCGCTTTCGCCGCCGCATTGTTCGATGCTGTAGAAAATTACGCTCTCTTGCGCGTGTTGATTGGTGACGTTGATACGGTTTTTCCATTGGTTGCCGCTGTCTGTGCACTGACCAAATTTACTCTGTTGCTGTTTGGCATATGTACTGCCGCCATTGGAAGAATGGCGCGCTAATAAAAAAACGTCTGCGAAATTCGCAGACGTTTTTTTATAACTTATCTTTGGTCCCTACATTTTGAAATCTACAGATTCGCTTGTTCTCAGTTCTTCGTTTTCTGCCTGCTTGCTGAGTGGCAAGATGACATGGAACTGACTGCCAGGAAAGTTGATCTCGTCGTATCCTGGGCTTTCCACGTAGATCCGTCCGCCATGGGCTTCGACAATGCCTTTTGTGAGGGCGAGCCCCAGCCCTGCGCCGCCGCCCTTGAAGCGGGTTCTGCTGGTGGAGTGTTTTCCCAATTCGCCAGGTTGATAAAATTTCGTAAAGATGATCTCACGGAAGTTCGGGTCAACGCCCACGCCCGTGTCGCTAAAGATGATTTCCACGCCGCCATTTGGCAGGTCCACAATGGCAGGGATGGAATGCCCTGTGATCTTGATCTTTCCGCTATTTGGCGTGAACTTGATCGCATTGCGGATCAAATGATGGAATAATTTCCGCAACAGGTTGGGGTCTACTCTCACGTGCGGCAGGACGGGTAATTCAACAGTAAGGGACTGCTTCCGTTCTCTGATGGCACTGGCTTGTTCGAGACATACTTCTTTGATCAAATGACCAAGTTCAACAGGTTGAAGATGGGGCTTGAGAGAACGCGCGTCAATTTGGGCAATGTCAAACATTGAGTCCATAACTTCGTGCAGACGGATCGTACCTTCATGAATCCCCTTCATCATCAACTTGAGGTTTTCGTCCAGCTTTTCATCTTCAAGCAGCATTTCTGTGTAGCCTTTGATCACGGTCAAGGGCGTGCGAAGTTCGTGAGATGCAATGCTAATAAAGTCGGATTTGGCTTCATCCAAACGTTCGAGGTCGCGGTTATTTTTTTCCAATTGACGGCGCGCAGTGCGTAATTCATTGTTCAAGCGCATCAGGTTGTCTACCAGGCGCGCATTTTCCAGAGCAACGGCGGTCTGGTTTGCGTGCGCGCTTAAGGTAACGAGGTCTTCCTTGGTGTAGCGGTTGCCGCTCATCTTTCCGCCAAAGGCCAGCACGCCGATCCATTTTCTTTTGGCAAAGATGGGAATGTACACTTCGGTTTGGAGTTGATTGAACCACTCTCTCTCAAAGCGAGAGGAATTTCTAAAGATGGGGAGCAGGTCCAGGTCATATTGAAGAAGCGGGCGTTGTTCGCGAATGAAGTAGGAAGCGATGGGTCCGCTTTCATCCAATTCAACGGCGATCATTTGTCGCTCTTCGGGGCTTCTTGCGGAACGAAGTCTGTAGATCTTTCGTCCATCGGCCTCGTGATCTGAATCGACCAGAAACAAAAAGCCGCGTTCGATCTGCATGGCTTCCAGAATAATGCCAACTGCGATACTGGCGAGCCTGTCCATGTCTAAAATATTGCTGATGTTTTCGCTGTATTGATGGATGGTGCGGCTTGGGTCATATTGATCTGCCCGCAGCCATGCGTTGACCGTGCGGTTGATCAAATTGAACAGCGGCGCAAATAAAAGAGCGAGCAGCAGGGAGATAAACGCCCCTGCAAACAGTGGATTGAAATTTTGTGTTTCGCGGAAAATGGCTTCCAGTAATAGGAAGCCCGCCGCATATAAACCAACAATGATGGTCGCAATTAAAGTGTAAGCCAGAATGCGGCGCAAGATCTGCCGTAGATCGGGCAGGTCATGCGTAACGATCACATAGGCCATAAAAATAACAGTCACCAGACGAAGCGGTTGGCCAGGAATATCAATGCCTGAAAATTGAAGAATGTCGTTGATGAAAATAAAAAAGAACGCAGGCCACCAATAATTTAATCGGTTGCGATATAGCTGCTGGCGCGCGGTGCGGTTTGCATTGGAGATGGTAATGATCAGGCTGATGGCGAAGATCAACCAGCCGAGGATGGTCCATGAGGGGCCAAGCCTTGACCGTTGTAAAACAAGATTGCCATTTGTCCAAAGAACTTCGGGAAGATTTAACGCGTTGGTGATAACGAGCGCAAGCCCCAACATCCAAACAGCCCACAATGAAACCCAGGCCCACCAGGATTGATGCTTAAGAAAAAGCTTGACCGTGACGATCATCAAGACGATCAGCGCCAACGCGCTGTAATTTTGAAGTTCATGCAGGCCTTGCAGATCATTTTCCCCATTACGCCAGAACGCTTCGGTCAGGGTCAGCACCATGGCCAGAAGCGCGTATAAAGTTACCAGCCAGGCAGGCGTACTTTGCCCATCTTCGCGCCGTTGAATGGCAAAGAAAATGACAGGCAAATAAAGCGCCGTCAGAAGAAGTAATAATGCAAATTGAATCAGCGATGTATCCATAATAGCGCACAAATTTTACTCGAAATTAATCGATAATCGGTTATCATTGTTGTTATGCTTACCACCCGCGCTTCCCGAAATAAGTACAATTTTTCTCTGGATTTTTACCGCCCAGACGGGCACGTGGTTTTTGGGGATCTTTCCTCCGCCCGCGCCTTTGCGGCCCAAATGTCAACGCTGCGCACTCAACCCGTGCCTGCCACTGACCTATATGCACTTTCCCTGCTGGATGAGGCATACCACCTCCTTCTAAAACATTATTATGGCAGATACACAGGTGTAATGGGGCGGGCCATGGGAGTGTTGCAATCCAGCCTTGGCTCAAAATATGAATTGACACTGATCAAATTTACAGAGGAATTTCCCCCTGTTGCAGTATTTCGCGGAGAGATGACCGCGGGCGTCTACCTCGCCACTCAGGTTGCGCACTTTGGCGATTTTGGACGCGGCGTACGCGGCGCGGCCATTGAAGAAATATTGTTGACCAATACCTATAACAATAATCCCGCACTTCGCGCATATAAAGACTTGTTCGACGAAGGGGTAATGAGTGATTCGGGGTACAACGAATTTACACAAAAACTTTTGAATTTCTTTTCCAAGCAGCCAGGTTTTGGAAATGGTGATTTCGCACAAGGGGAAACCCTCACGGAATTGCTTCTGGCGCCAGTCAAAGCCCACCCAGATTCGATTGAAGGTCAATTGCGTTTTATGATCGAAAAATGGGGACATGTTCTCGGTGAAATTTTTGCCACCCGCATTTTGCGCGGACTTGATTTCATAAAAGAAGAAATTGTCCATCAGCATGGCGGTTTTGAAAACTTTATGCCTGAGGCGCATGTCCCAGTTTTTACCGGGCATGATTACGCGGATTATGAGCGCTTTAGTCCAGACAAAGATTGGATGCCGCGTCTGGTATTGATCGCCAAGAATTCCTACGTCTGGCTCGATCAACTTTCCAAAAAATATCAATACGAGATCAAAACCCTCGATAAAATCCCCAACGAAGAATTGGACTTGCTTGCCAAACGCGGGTTTACAGGTTTGTGGCTGATCGGTCTGTGGGAAAGAAGTCATGCTTCACAAAAGATCAAGCAACGCATGGGGCAGGAAGATGCGGTTGCTTCTGCGTATTCTTTATTCTCGTACGATATTGCATCTGACCTCGGCGGCTGGGATGCGCTCAATAACCTGCGCGCGCGCGCGTGGGAGCGCGGCATTCGCCTCTCAGCAGACATGGTTCCAAATCACATGGGCATCGACTCAACCTGGGTGATCGAACATCCTGATTGGTTCCTGTCTACTGCGCAGTCCCCGTATCCTTCTTATTCATTCAAATCCGAAAATCTTTCAGATGATCTGCGTGTTGGCATTTATCTTGAAGATCATTATTACGATAGAACAGATGCCGCCGTTGTTTTTCAACGCCGCGATCATCAAACTGGCGACCTGCGTTATATCTATCACGGCAACGACGGCACATCCTTCCCGTGGAATGACACCGCTCAACTCGATTACACACAGGCTCAAGTACGTGAAGCGGTCATCCAAACGATTTTGCATGTGGCACGTAATTTCCCCGTCATTCGTTTTGATGCGGCCATGACGCTTGCCAAGAAACATGTGCAAAGATTATGGTTTCCAGAACCTGGCGCGGGCGGCGCAATTCCATCCCGTGCGCAGTATGGAATGACCAAGGCCGAATTTGACGCCGCACTGCCCAATGAATTTTGGCGCGAGGTTGTAGATCGTGTTGCGCTTGAAGTGCCAGATACGCTTTTGCTCGCCGAAGCCTTCTGGTTAATGGAAGGATACTTCGTGCGCACTCTGGGTATGCATCGCGTCTACAACTCCGCGTTCATGCACATGCTGCGTGATGAAGATAACGCCAAGTATCGTCTTGCCATCAAGAACACACTTGAGTTTGATCCACAAATTCTCAAGCGCTATGTAAACTTCATGAACAATCCAGACGAGAAAACTGCTGTGGAGCAATTCGGCAGCGGTGATAAATATTTTGGTATTTGTACGGTCCTCTCTACACTGCCAGGCTTGCCCATGTTTGGGCATGGACAGGTGGAAGGTTATTCTGAAAAATATGGCATGGAATTCCGCCGCCCCAAATTGGATGAAAAGCCAGATGATGGTCTGATCCGCGGCCACGATTGGAGGATCTTCCCGCTTCTTCACCGCCGACACCTGTTCGCTGACGTTGAACAGTTTGTACTCTATGACTTTTTCACCGCCAAAGGCGGAATCAGCGAAGAAGTATTTGCCTATTCCAACCGCATGAACGACGAACGCGGGCTGATCATTTACCACAACAAATTTGCTGATACCCGCGGCTGGGTCAAGTCTTCTGTCAGTGTGCAAAATAAGACTCTTGCCAGTGCGCTGGCGCTTCCCAATAACGGATACGTTATTTTCAAGGATTATGTCTCGCATCAGGAATACATCCGTTCGTGCGCGGAGTTACACGAAAAAGGCCTGTATGTTGAACTGGGCGCTTATCAATGTTACGCCTTCATGGATTTCCGCTTTGTGAAAGGGGAGCAGTGGAAAACCATTCACGACGAACTTAATGGTGGCAGTGTCGCTTCCATGCAGAAGAAGTGGAATGAATTATTTGGCGTGGCTGAGGAAAAGGAAGAAAAACCAGTTATTAAGAAGAAGTCTCCTGCGAAAAAGAAGGTTGTTGCTAAAAAGACTGTCACTAAAAAAACTGTAACTAAAAAGGCAGTGACCAAAAAGGCAGTAACCAAAAAGACGGCCGCCACTACAAAGAAGGTTGTCGCTAAGAAACCTGCAGCTAAAACAACAACGAAGACTGCCGCGAAACCTGTGAGCACGTCGAAAACGTCTGTTGCGAAGAAGGCTGAACCAAAGAAACCTTCTCTGAAGAAGCCCGTTGTCAAGGCAACGACAACGAAAAAGACGGCCAAAAAGACAACGAAAAAGAAATAATGAACTTAACACAAAGGTCTTTCTTGAGGAAAGACCTTTGTGTTAAGTTGGAACATATAAAAGGGTAGATCCAAAATGAAACTTAAACTTTACTTTATCACTTTTCTATCTTTCCTCGTCATTGACTCGTTTTGGCTGGGTTTGATCGCGCCGAAATTTTACAGATCGCAGATCGGGTTCATCATGGCGGAAGATCCCAACTTTGTTGCGGCGGGAATTTTCTATTTGTTGTTTATTCTTGGCCTGGTGTTTTTTGTCATCGAACCTGGCGTGCGAGATCATTCCCTTTTGCAAGCCGTTAAGCGCGGAGCTTTGTTCGGGTTGGTAACCTATGCCACATATGACCTGACGAACCTTGCCACGCTGGCTGGCTGGCCGATCCTGCTTACAGTTGTGGATATGCTCTGGGGCACGACCTTGACCACTCTAGTGACTCTGGTCAGCGTATGGGCGGGGAAAAAACTTGCAAAACAGGACCAGTTATCAGATTAAGTTGGATGCGCGTAGACGTCAAAACTTACGATTACCATACGAAATGATCACAGTCCAGAATTTTTATTGACTCGTCTTTTGAAAAGTACTATACTCACTGCATATCGAGGTAACGCTCACATGCGATTATTTCAAGGTAAGACACAGGTTTGTTCATGAACACACGCGGCTGTTGCTGCGTGTGTTTTTGTTTATCCTCTTAACCCAAAAAGGAGAACGACGCTATGGACTACGGACTGATCGGTAAGTTGGAGAAAGCCAAAAGATATGCTGAGGATCGCCACCATTTCAAATTTAATCAATTTGACCTTACTTTTCACGGGGACAACAACGAACACCATGTAACCTATAATAATGGCGTGTTTGGATGCGATTGCGAATTCTTCCTGACACACAAACGTTGCAGCCACTCGATGGCGCTTGAGATTTTGCTGAAAGATATGATCGCGGAAACCATTGAAGCCTAACTGATAATTGAATATAAGGACTGCCCTCCGCATACCGCGGAGGGCAGTTTTGTTTATAAATAAACTCTCATTAAATCTTAAAGATTATGGTGTAAAATTTTCATTATGAAATCCAAATTTTCACGGCGCGACTTTTTGAAATTTAGCGGTCTTACCCTAGGTGGCCTGGCGTTTTCGCCTTTTCTGCCAGGGTTGACCGATTTTGATGATAGTTTTGTGGTTCGAATTGGCACTGCTCAGATGCCAGTGCGAAAAACCGCCACAGACGACAGCCGCATCGAGCTGACCTGGTATCGCGATGATCTTGTGCATGTGTATGAAGAATTTTTGGCCGAGGAACCCAAGCACAACCCCGTTTGGTATCGTGTGTGGGGCGGGTATTTGCATCGCGGACGCTTACAGCGCGTGAAAACTATTTACCAGCAGCCTATTGAGATCAAGGAAGGTAAGCGTAAAATTTCCGAAGTCTCTGTTCCATTCACAACCCCATATCGTTTTTCCAAGGCGCGCGGTTGGGAGCCGCTTTCACCGCCGCTTTATTACGGCTCTGTCCATTGGATCGATAAAGTTGAAGAAGGTCCTGCAATGGCAGATTACTCTGGCCCATGGTATCGCATCTATGATGAACTTGATTCCAATGTGCCGTATTTTGTGCCCGCCATTCACATGCGCATTTTCCCAGATACCATCTTTGATCCCATTTCACCTGAAGTGCCAAACGAAGAGAAGTTGATCGAAATAAACCTCACCACGCAGACCTTGATCGCTTATGAATACGGCAATTCTGTTTTTCAAACGAATATTTCTTCTGGCATTCGCGGCGGCGGCCAAAGCGGCGCCAATGGAATTTCCACAACCACTCCAAATGGAACCTTTAACACTTTATGGAAGGTTCCCGCAAAACATATGGGGTATAGTTATTTTGGCCTTAGCCAGGGCGGCAATGTGGATGTCTCTAC
>JAVBXV010000350.1 GCA_030824405.1 Anaerolineales bacterium
ATACAATCTTTGCGCCCCGTTATTATTTCAAATCCATTCTAAAAAAACGAACTCGGAAAGCGCCAACTTCCAGCCAGTTTTCAGAACATTCCCATTTCGGCCATAAAATAAAAAACCTGAAATCCTAGAGGATTTCAGGTTTTTTATTTTCAATCGTGTCGAGATTACCGACGATGAACTACATTAAGTTTATAGCTTGCGGCCTTGAAATATTCTGCGGCGAATTTGGCGGCATCTTCGGGGTCATAAGGAGCACAGCTAAATACGTCCAGATAAATTGCGCGGCTGGCATCTGCAAAGTGACCAGAAACCAAAGAGGTTTCGATCAACTGCGTCATGCTGTAGCCTTGAACGCGTGGTTCATCGCCAAAAAAGACCACCTGCGTTTCGCCGTAACGGCGCATTTTGATGCGGTCACACAGGGCCACTGCAAATTCACGGATCGCGTCTGCATTTTGCATGGTTGCCAGATCGCAATCGTACAGGTCAATATTTGAGGATACTCCCCAATATTCTGTTGTTTCTTCTTCTTTAATTACTTCTTGCTTGTTTTCTAAAACATTCATCCGTACAACTCTTTTCTGAAAAACTCTGGCAAGGCAAACGCTGCCTTATGAACATCAGAGTTGATATAGTTATTCACACCCGCAGGGAGCGTAGACTTCAGTCCGTTTTCCCAGGGAGTGTTTGAGACGTACATGAAGCCAATTCCTCCGCCAGGGTAAGTGGGGATATTGGCATAGTAGTACGCAGGATTCTTCACCAGCGTCTTGGCTGATTGATATATGGTCTTGATCAATTCTGTATCAAAGAAAGGCTGTTCACATTGCGTGGACGCGGCTCCGTTCGGAGTCAACGCACGCACCATGAGCTTGTAGAATTCGTCCGAGAACAAACGCTCTGCCATGCCAATCGGGTCAGTCGTATCCGAGATGATGACATCAAATTGACCTGGGTTTTCTTCGAGAAAACCAAAAGCGTCGCGCACAAGCAGCTTGGCACGAGGGTCAGCCCACGGGTCGCCGAAAGAAGCGAAGTGCTCGCGTGAGAGATCCACAACACGCTGATCCAACTCACAGACGATGGCCTCTTCAACGGAGGGATACCGCAAAACCTGCTGCAGTGAACCACCGTCACCGCCGCCCACGATCAACACGCGCTTTGGCTTCCCCACCGCCAGCATGGGCACATGCACGATCATTTCGTGATACCCAATGTTGTCGCGCTCCGTCAACTGGATGATGCCATCCAGGATCATGGCGTTACCGAAAAACTCAGTTTCAACAATTTGCAAATGTTGAAACTGGGTCTGTTCGTCGGCAAGGATCTTTTTAACACGAATCCCCTTGCGGTAATATGGATGTAATTCTTCAGTAAACCAAATACTCATTCAAATTCCTATATTGCAATCGGAATTCTGGTTTCGATGGATGCTTCACGATCGAGCTTGCGCATCGAGAAATCATCGGCACCAAAGGCTTCTTTAATACGCATCAACAAAGGCATCATGTCTTTGCCGATCGCACAGGTAAACAGATCTATGGCGCAATAACCGTATTCAGGCCACGCATGCAAACTTGCATGCGACTCTGAGAGAAGCAAGAAACAGGTAAAGCCATGTGGGCTAAACTTGTAAAAGCCCTCATCCACAACCGTCAAGCCGCTTTCACGTACGGCCTGCGCAAACAGCGAATAAGCTCGCTCGCTATCCATGAGAATCTCAGGGCTGCAGTCGGAGAGATCAAAAATAAAATGCTCTCCCAATTTCAAAGTCGCGTTCACTTACACCTCCAGGGGAATTAAAAAAATTAAAGAACCTACCGAGAACACAATCTTTTTCATTTCAAAACGATCCGCAGGATGTATCCCTGTGTAACGCGTGAAACGGTTCTCGTGCAGACTCTATGTGCGTGCATTTATACTATGTTACAGCGGGGCGTCAATCTTTTAAGCCACTGAATATTTTTTATATGTTTGCCGTCTTAAAGTCATAATCATCATTGTGCAACTTGTGCGGGTCATAATCATTATTCAAAAGGTCTTTGGATAAATTATTTGAACAGAGGCTAAAAACGGGAATAAAAAATTTTGAATTTGGATAATTTTCGGCCTCAAAAAACGGAAATTCCCCCGCCCCACAGCGGGCCGCAAGGCAGGTTATACTCCAGCGCGACAACCATGACATCTGAAACTTCGATCTACATCCACATTCCATTTTGCAAACATCGCTGCGCCTATTGCGATTTCAACACCTACGCTGGCCAGGAAGATTCGATCCCTGCCTACGTCAACGCCTTGATTCGAGAAATTGAATTTATTGGATATCGTGCCGGTCAGGTCAAAGTGGGCACCGTCTTTTTTGGCGGAGGAACCCCATCGCTTCTTTCTGGACCTCAATTTGCCTCCATCATGGACGCCTTGTACGCCGCCTTCGCAGTCACCCCTGACGCGGAGATCAGCATCGAAGCCAACCCAGGCACGATCTCACCCGAAAAATTGACCGCCATCCGCGCGGCAGGCATCAACCGCATCAGCTTCGGCGTGCAATCCTCCAATACCGAAGAATTGCGCATGCTCGAACGAATCCACGATTTCTTCACGGTCATCGAGGCCGTATCCACGGCTAGAAAAGCAGGCTTCGATAACCTCAACCTCGATCTCATCTACGGCCTGCCAGAACAGACCCTGCAAACATGGCAAACCACATTGCAACGCATTGTGGAACTTCACCCCGAGCATATCTCTGCCTATGCGCTCACCCTCGAACATGGCACCCCATTTGGAAAGTGGTCGTCCAAAGGCCTACTTCCGCTCCCAGACCCTGATCTGGCGGCAGAAATGTACGAATATGCCGAGGAATTTCTAGGACACAACGGATATGTCCATTACGAAATCTCAAATTGGGCATTAGACAATGGACAGTTGTCTACGGATCATCTGCCCTCATTTGCCTGCAAACACAACCTGCAATATTGGCGCAGCCTTCCGTACCTGGCATTCGGCGCGGGCGCGCATGGATATGCCAATGGCTATCGCTATTCCAATGCGCTGCGCATCAAAACTTATATTGACCGTCTCACAGATATCGATGAGCAAACATCAACACTCGCATTTCCCCTCTCCCCTGCCACGGTCAATCAGCATAAACAAACTTTGAAAGATGACATCTCGGAATACATGCTGAACAACCTCAGGCTGGTAGATGCTGGTGTCGCTGAATCAGATTTCAGATTAAGATTTGGAAGCGGGCTTTTGGACGTCTATCCAAAAGAAGTGGAAGAATTAATTCGCAATGGTCTGCTTGAAAAAAAGACCTCCGAAAATTCAGAGGTCTTCAGGCTTACCAAACGCGGAAGGCTTTTGGGCAATCAGGTGTTCGTGCGTTTTGTTTAATTTTATGGATAGGTGCAGTAATACACCACCAAAATAACTGCGCCGCTATTTTGCCTCCACGCACAGCCTGCCGCTTCACAACTGGATTGACTGCTGTATTGCCCAGGCTCTACACAACCTGTTTGGTTGGGCCCTGGGGTTGGCACGGTTCGCGGACATAGCTTGGCTTCGTATCCCTGAGGCTTGAAACCAAACGCTTCCTGACAGGTATTATCCACTGCGAAAAGTGATTTTAGTGGATAGGCTTTCTTGTCTTTCACAGGCGAGCCCGCTTCTTCTTCGGTGAACCGATCTACATAATCCAGTTTGCCAACATCTTTCAGACCCGCGTCAGATAAAACCCCCAACATAAAGACAGTTCCAGACCATGCTTTTTTAAACGCAAATTGCAGAGTGGCGTTGGCTCCGCTGCTTGTGCGCACCCATGCCATATCAGGGTCAGCATCGCCGACTCCGCCATTGAATATTTGTGTTTCATACCCATCGGTGGTTAATGGAGCATCAGATTTTTCGCTGGAGAGGCCTGCAGAATTATGATTTTTATCTGCGAAAATTTTGACGTTGGCGGTATCCCATTCGGGTGTATACGGTGGCTGGGCCCAAATAATATAATCGCCAAAACCGTCGTGATCTGTATCCAGCTCGACACCATAGTTAATGCCAAGTGAATTATTCGGGTCACTACCAATTAATTTTACTGAAACATAAAACCAGACATCATCCTGAGTGACAGAAAATGTGACAATATCGAGATCCGATACATAGGTCATATCCTGCAGAAAAGGCCGCTCCATGCGATTGATATCATACGAATCGCCATAAGGCGCACGCTTCTCTGGCGCGGTGCCCGAAGATTCAACATCATAGAATATCGGTCCCGCAGTGGCAGAAGTGGACGGTGTTTGAGTATGCACAACGGCAACAGTTGGAGAAGCTGTGGGCTCAACAGGCACATCCATCACTGCTGCGGAGGGGGAAACTATTGTTTCAGTTGGCAGGGCTTCTGGCTGAGTAGCCACAGCTCCCGAGGGGACGTTACATGCAAGAATGGCACTTATAAGCATAAAAAAGAATATATGGGGGGGTCTATTTTTGATCATCACTCTCTCCTTTGAAGAAATTATCATACACAAAACACCATTATTCAATAGGTATTATGGTAACAAAAAACGTCCCCGCTTATGGGCGGGGACGTTTGGTGCTTTGTATTACTTGGATTTCTTTTTCACAACCTTGCTTGCAGGCTTGGCGACGGTCTTCTTCTCGACCTTCGGCTTTGCAACCTTGGCCGCAACTTTCGCTTTGACAGGTTTGCGATATTTCAAGGCTGCATGAGCTGACGCCAAACGTGCAATTGGCACACGGAAGGGTGAGCAGGATACATAGTTATTGCCGATCATATGGCACCACTCAATCGAGTCTGGGTCGCCGCCATGCTCGCCGCAGATACCTACTTCGAGGTCTGGGCGGGTTTCGCGTCCGTCTTTGATCGCCCAATCCATCAACTTGCCAACGCCGTTACGATCGATCGTCTGGAAAGGATTCTTCTCGAGAATCCCCTGTTCCTGATATGTGATGAGGAAGTTGCGCTCGGCATCATCGCGTGAATAACCGAATGTCATTTGTGTGAGATCGTTGGTGCCAAAGGAGAAGAACTGTGCTTCCTTTGCCACGTGTCTGGCTGTGACCGCCGCACGAGGAATCTCGATCATTGTGCCGAATTTATAACTAAATTTGACACCCTTCTCTTCCATTACCGCTTTGCCAATGCGTTCGAGGCGCGGCTGGATCCATTCCAATTCCTTCACGGTGCCGGTGAGCGGGATCATGATCTCGGGCTTCACTACAATGCCGCGCTTCGTACAATCTGCGGCGGCTTCAAAGATGGCGCGCACTTGCATCTCGACGATCTCAGGCATGGAAATGGAGAGACGAACACCGCGCATACCCATCATTGGGTTGGATTCATGCAATCCTTTGATAGCAACGAGAAGATCTTCCTTGGCCTTCAAGCCTTCGGTTTCGCCTTTAACGCGCATCGTGATGACTTCTTCAAATAGTTTTTCTTCATCAGGCATAAATTCATGAAGAGGCGGGTCGATCAAACGAATGATGACAGGGTATCCATCCATCGCTTCAAAGAGACCGTCAAAATCCTTGCGCTGATATGGAAGCAATATATCCAGCATCTTCGTGCGCTCTTCGCTGGTTTCAGAGAGGATCATTTTTTGAACGATCGGCAGGCGCTCGGGCTCAAAGAACATGTGCTCGGTACGGCAGAGGCCGATACCCACTGCGCCATAGGAACGGGCGCGGCGTGCATCCTTTGGATAATCTGCATTTGCCCATACTTGCAAACCACGGGTGGGCCAACCTTTTGGTGCTTCGCGAGTATCCTTGCGGGAGCAAATTTCATCTGCCCACTTGAGCAGGGTCATCAATTCAGTTTGTTGTTCAAGGGATGGGGTGGTCATTGGGATTTTGCCTGCAAAAACCCTACCCGTTGTACCATCCACGGAGATCCAGCCACCTTCTTTTACAACGATATCGCCAACGGTCATGATGCGCTTATCGAGATCGATCTTGATTGCAGAAGCACCTACAACGCAGGGAATACCGAACTGACGGGCAACAACTGCCGCGTGAGAAGTAGCGCCGCCCTCACTGGTCAACACGCCTTTGGAGGCGATCATGCCATGTACATCATCTGGCTTGGTGAAAGGACGAACCATGATGGTGTCCTGTTTTTCTTCCTTTGAGAATCTTTCAGCAGTATCGGCATCAAAATAGACCTGTCCCACTGCCGCGCCTGGAGATGCATTGACGCCTTTGGCAATGAATCTGCCTGCCTTCTCGGCATCAGCCATTGCCTCTTCATCAAATTGCGGGTGAAGCAGGGCATCCACATTTTCTGGTGTGATGCGAATAACAGCTTCTTCTCTGGTGATGAGGCCTTCATTGGCCATATCCACTGCGATCTTCACTGCGGCTTTGGCGGTGCGCTTTCCGTTACGGGTTTGCAGCATCCACAATTTACCGCGCTCGATGGTGAATTCCACATCCTGAATGTCCATGTAATGACGCTCAAGCTTGTCGGTGATTTCCATGAACTGCTTGTAGGCCTGCGGCATGTAATTGACAAGGTTTTCGATCGAATCAGCATTGCGGATACCAGCAACCACATCTTCGCCCTGCGCATTGATCAAGTAATCACCCATCATTTTTCTTTCGCCTGTAGATGGGTTTCGCGTAAATGCAACACCTGTGGCAGAGTCATCGCCCATGTTGCCAAATACCATCGTACAAATATTGACAGCAGTACCCAGTGTATGAGAAATGCCTTCCTTGTTTCTATAGGCAACTGCACGTTTGCCGTTCCAGGATTTGAAAACAGCTTCGGTAGCCAGTTTTAATTGCTGATATGGGTCTTGTGGAAAATCTTCGCCAGTTTGTGCCTTATAAATATTCTTATAGATCCCCACGATCTCTTTCCAGTCATCATCTCTCATTTCAGTATCGAGCTGATATCTCTTCTTACCCTTGAACTCAGCAAATGGATGCTCAAACGCCTCATCTTCAACATCCATTACCACTGTGCCAAACATTTCGATCAAGCGGCGGTAAGAGTCCCATGCAAAATGCGCATTTCCTGCGGTCTTAACCATTCCCTCAATCACTTCGTCTGTCAGGCCAATATTCAAGATCGTGTTCATCATGCCTGGCATGGAGAACTTCGCGCCTGAGCGGCAGGAAACCAATAATGGATTTTTGGGATCACCAAATTTCTTGCCTGTCTTCTTTTCAATTGCTTTGAGTGCTTTTAATTCCTGCTCCCATAAGCCTGCGGGAAACTTTCCTCCCTTTTGATATGCAATACATGCTTCGGTTGTTACTGTAAAAAATGGGGGTACTGGCACACCAGCGCGGGTCATGTCCAACAGCCCCGCACCCTTACCACCCACAATGGCTTTTACTCCATCCCAAGAACCACCGGCAACTTTTTCAACCTCTCGTACCTCATTAAAAAGATAAACCCACTTATTCATTTCAAGCCTCCTAATATGTAATAGATTTCACGAACGATTGTGAAATATTCTACCAAAAAAGGCGGAATTGACAACTGACAAACATCATGAGATCAAGGTTTAATTTGTAAACTCATTGCAAACTAGAATTTGGCGTGAATAAGAGATAATACAAACAGGAAAAACTTAATGACAACAAAAGTATTGATAATCGACGACGATCAAGCCATCACAGACCTCATGAGCATGTTGCTCAAAACGCACGGCTTTGACACGATCGCAACAAACACCGGCGCTGAGGGGATCAAATTCGCGCAGGATAAAGCTCCGCATGTCGTACTTCTTGACCTGATGATGCCTGATGTGGACGGCTGGCAAGTGTGCAAAGGAATTCGCGCATTTAGCAATGTCCCCATTCTTATCCTGTCTGCCATTAATGACCCCGCCATGGTTGCCAGTGTTCTGGATGCAGGCGCAGATGACTTTCTCGTCAAACCTGTCCCCAGCGGCATTTTGGTTGCCCATATCAAGAAAATGGTACGGCGGACTGGTTCGCTTAGTCCATTACAGCAAAAAAAAATTGACGGGGTAAGCGCAAAGACCACTGCCCCGCTTCTTTCCTAGCCGCCAACTGATTCTGCTTACAAAAACATGACCGCCACTTTGAGAGTGGCGGTCATGTTTTATTTTATTTTAATAGTTTCAAAGCTTGAGCTGTCTTCTCCGCCGCATCCATCATCGGCATATGCCCCACCCCTTGCAACTCAACCAGCTGCGCCGTTGGCAAAATGGATTTTATATCCTTCGCGCGATCAATGGGAATGAGCGCATCTGCATCGCCGTGAATCAGGACAACAGGGAAAGTGAATCCAGAAAGAATGGGCGTGGAATCTTCCCGTTCAGCCATTGCTTTCAAGGCGCCCACTACCCCGCTTTTGCTTTGTGCAGCCATTAAGGGACTCACAAAATCCTGCACTTTTTTACTGTCTGAAAGTTTCGTGGTCATTGCTTCAGCCACAATACCAGTTCCCTTTTCTGCAACGTCTTCCGCAGTTTTATAACGCTTCTGCTTGCCTTCAAGGGAATCTGCTGCAGCTTGCGAAGAGATCAACGCCAGCCCACTGACACGTTCTGGATATTTTTTCGCAAAAGCCAATGCCACGTAGCCGCCCATTGAATGGCCAGCCAGAGCAGCCTTATCCACGCCAAGATGATCCAGCAAACCTGCAATATCACCTGCCAAGTCAACCATTGTATAAGGCGTGTCCACAGTGGTAGATTTACCAAACCCACGCACATCTGGAATGATCAAGTCAAAATCACTTTCAAGTAGTGCTGCGACCTCATTCCAAATAGAATGGTCGAGCGGGTATCCATGAATAAAAACCAGCGGCGTACCTTTTCCGCGTCGTTCGTAAGCCACATCTATATTGTTGATAATTACGTTCTTCATTTCGATCACCTCTTTCTCTATTTCCACTTTACTTCCACTTTTAACTTACTGCCCAACTTCGATTTATAGAATATGTAGCCATTATCACGGCCAAATTCATAAACACGTCGGGTAATGTCCACGTCTGCTTTGCAATATTCAGCTACCTTGTCCAACTCGCCAGCGCGGAACCACTCTACTGATTGTACGCCATCCGCAGTCTTTGTAGCGCCCAGCGAGGCGCTGGCAATCGAGTCCAGGCTGATGCTGAAGCCAAGGATCTTTTGCAGGTCGAGAAGCAGGTCGAGGGTGGGGATGGAAGCGAAGCGTGTCTCTGGCGCATAAGGCTGAAGTACTTGATAGTCGAATCCACGCAGATTAAAACCGATCACTTTCGTCGCGGATTTGAGTTCGGCGATCAGAGCAGGCACATCCTGTTCCCAGTAAACCGAAAAATCATTTTTCTGTGAAGACCATGTGACCGCGCAGGCCACCAGTAATTTTTCAATGTTGTTACGCCCGCCTACATCTTGAAACAAGTTTTGTGATTCTAAGTCAAAGAAGACAAGGTTCATAATTCACCAGCCGAGGGTCCTTTTGTAAATTCTTCGCGGGCAAAAGCAATCGCCTGTTCACGATTTCCGATTTTGCCTGCGGCTTGATTCTCGCGAATAGACTCCAACAATTGACCGATCATCGGGCCAGGCATCAAGCCAAGCTCATTCATCAACTCATGCCCATCCACCAAGCGCGGAGGGGCAACGATCTCTTCGGGACGTTCCCAATAATTTTCCAGCAGAATACGCGCAATATCAAGGTAGAGCACCCATGTATCCTGTGTGATGTTGGGACCGCGCGTACCGCGATAATCCGCGAGTCCCAGTAAAACAACGTCCACGCCTGCTTCGCCGCTGTCGCGAAAGAATCGGTAAATGGACTTGCGCGAAGGTGTTTGTTTATCCGCCTCTAACCTGCTGACAAAGGAATGAATGCGCATGTGATTCTTGATAATTTTGTGCAGGCGTTCGGTTTCATCGTTACTTAGGTTGAATGCCTTGGCGCGCTCCACGGCAACATCTGCGCCTTTAATATCATGGTCGAAAAATCGAATACGGCCGCTTTCTTCAATTGTTTTGGTGTCAGGTTTGCTGACATCGTGATACAGCGCAGCCAGAAAAAGCAGAGACCGTAAAGAGCGGTCTGTATTCAGTGACTGTGAAAAGTGTTCGGCAAATTGCTCGCGATAACGCCCCAGACGCAAAGTGAGCAGACCTGTGAACATGTCGTTCGTTTTTTCGGCGTCATATCCAATACGTAATGCAGAAATAACATCATCCAAATTGGCCAGGACAGAAAGTGTATGCATCCACACATCATAAATGTGCGGCTCAGATTGCTCCACGCCTTTCATGGGAACCAGCTCAGGCAGGAAATAAGGAAGCACGCCCAACATTTCCAATGCGCGCATGGCGGCATCTGGTTTGGGTCCTTTGAGTATTTTGAATAATTCGTCGCGCAAACGTTCTGGTGAGACATTTGGCAGTTGGCTTGCCGCTTGCTTCATGGACTCGCGAGTTTCTTTTTCGATACGGAATTCAAACCCAGCGGCCTGACGTATCGCACGCAGAATACGGACTGGGTCATCAGACATGGAGGTTGGCGAGCATGCACGAATCGCCTTTGCGCGCAAATCTTTCGCGCCATCCAGCGGATCGATGATCGACTGTGCGTGAAGATCATACGCAAGCGCGTTGATGGTGAAATCACGCGCGCGCAAATCTGCTTCCAGGTCTGGGCCGCGGTATGTTGCGAAATCAAGGAAAATCCTGTTGCCATTTTCTTCTGTCACAACCACACGACCTGTGTCGCGTTCTTCGTCGAGGGCGAGGAAATCTGCATTGAGGGCGTTGGCAACTTTACGGGCGGTGGCAATGCCGTTCGAAGGCAGGGCAAAATCAAGGTCGGGTGAGATGCGATTAATGAACATATCCCGCACGGCGCCGCCAACGAGATAAATTGTCTGGTCGGCGGGCAGGATGTCAACTATTTTTTCTATCAAAGGATGAACTAAAAAGGAATGGGGCATATAGACGATTTCCGTTTTTTCTTTATGACGGGTAAGTTGGGAGGCGCGTAATGCCTGCTCGGGTGTACCGCCCTGTGCGACGATCCTTCCGCGCACAAGGGCAACCCAGCGCCCCGAATAAGGTGTATTGCTCTGTACCCCGTCAGCCATGTGAATTAAATTTCTCTCAAGTTATCTTAACGGACTGGTTTGTATTTTTCAAGATCAACCACACCGACAAAAGGCAGGTTGCGATAATATTCATCCAGGTCAAGGCCGTAGCCAAAGACAAATTTATTGGGAATACTAAACCCCAGATAATCAATGGGCACGTTGGCTTCACGGCGGTCGGGTTTATCCAACAACGTACAGACCTTCAAACTTTTTGGCTGACGTGTTTCGAGCATTTGAAGTACTGCATGAATGGTATGGCCGCTGTCGACAATATCTTCCACGAGCAGCACATGCTTGTTGCGAATATCCGTTTGCAGATCCAGCGCAACACGCGCCGAGCCGCTTGATTCACGTTTACCCACGCCATAAGACGAGACCGCCATAAAATCCAACATGTGCGGTGTGGTGATGTGGCGGCTCAGGTCCACCAGAAACGGCACTCCCCCACGCAGGATGCAGATCAACAGCAGGTCGTCATCAGCATAGTCTTTGCTGATCTGTTCGCCGAGTTCTTTTACGCGATTTTGCAAAGTTCCAGCATCGATCAATATTTCAGCAAGTACATCTTTATAATTTTGCATCATTCACCAGTCCGCTTTCTACCGTGGGACTTCGTGATGTTGTCTGCAACGGGCTTCATACAACTCAGAAGCTCCAACGATCACAACAGGGTCATCATATCGGGCAGGGCTGCCATTGACGAGTCTTTGTGTGCGGGAGGCTTCATCACCGCAGACCATGCAAATGGCGTGCAGTTTGGCGACATGCTCAGCCATGGACATCAACACGGGCATGGAACCAAACGGCTCGCCGCGAAAATCCATGTCCAGGCCTGCAACCAGTACACGGATGCCGCGCGAAGCCAACGCCTGTGCCACATTCACAACTTCAGAGTCCATGAATTGTGCTTCGTCAATGCCCACCACAGTGGTGTCCGCATCCAATTTTGAAAAAATATCCAAGGCCTTCTCCACGGGAGTGGCATCAAAATTCGAACCTGCGTGTGAAGTCACCTTCTCCACGGCGTAGCGAATATCAATGGCAGGCTTGAACACCTGCACCTTTTGCCTGGCGATGGTTGCACGCACAAGACGGCGAATCAACTCATCCGTTTTGCCGCTGAACATTGAGCCGCAAACAACTTCGATGGAACCATGTGTATGACGCATTAACCCTACTCCGAATGGAATTATGAAAACAGGCAGACGTTTTCACGTCTGCCTGTCTAGTTTACCTGAGAACACTCTCACTGGCAAAGCGCCAGAGAAAAGTAAAACTTATTCTGCTGCTGCTTCGGGGGTTTCGGTAGCATCAGCAGTTGCTTCGGGAGCCGCAGCCTTGGGAGCCTTGGGGGCTTTAGGAGCGGGCTCAGGAGCAACAGGAAGTTCGAAACCGAGGGAACGAAGTTTCTTCTTCGCAGTGGTAAGGGAAGACTGTGCGAAACCACTGATCTCAAGCAATGCAGCATCGCCTTCAGCCATCTTGGCAAGGAACTGCCCAATGGTGAGAATGCCAGCTTTCTTCAATGAGTCAATCGCGCGGGGTGAAACACCAAGATCGTCGACCGAGCGGTCTGGAGAATTGGCTTCCACTTCCTTGGCCTTCTGTGTTTCGACATATTCCTGGCGGGCAGAAAGCTTCTTGTAGAAGCGGTCTACCTGACCTTCAATGTCGATGAGGCGGGCAGCTTCACCCGTGAAGAAAGGATGGCATTTTGAGCAAACGTCAATGCGCAATTCCTTCTTTGTGGATGTGGTCACCCATGTGGCGCCGCAGGATGCGCAGGTTACTTTCGCATCGTAAACTTGAGGATGAATTTCAGCTTGCATATTATGCCACCTCAGCAGGGATCACATTTACGCGCTTGCGACCATGCACAACATCGAACAACACGACCCCGTCCGCAATC
>JAVBXV010000355.1 GCA_030824405.1 Anaerolineales bacterium
CGCTTTTTCTCCTGCTGGTTTCCAACCTTGGCGCATTGCTTGAAGTACTGCACAGGTACGGAATTTTTTGGGTGAAAGACCCCGTCACCCAAACATACTCCAGCAAGTTTTGGACATGGCTGGATATGAAAGAATTATCCCAGCCACCCATGGAACCGCTCCAATGGGCACCCGAACGCTACCTGTGGTGGTGGCGTTCTTCGCGCGTGTTGCAGGATTACGACATGCGAAATAATCCACTGGAAGTGATCGATGAGTTTCCCTTCTTCTCCTTCCTGCTCGGAGATTTGCATCCGCATGTTTTGGCGATTCCATTCACCTTGCTGGCAATTGCGGTGGCGTTGAATCTTTTTCTCGGCGGCTGGCGCGGTTCGATCAATTTGTTCGGCGCTCGTTTAAATATCAACCTCGAAGGTTTCTTCTTTTCGGCGCTCGTGCTCGGCGGGCTGGCCTTCCTCAATACCTGGGACATTCTGATCGGCGCGGTCTTGATCGTGCTTGCGTATGTTTTTCTGCGCGCACGTGAAGATGGCTGGAGTTGGTCTCGCCTCGAAGACTTGTTCCTGCTGGGCATTCCGCTGGGGCTCGTCTCCATCGTGATGTATCTGCCTTTTTATTTTGGCTTCTCCTCACAGGCTGGCGGAATTTTGCCCAACCTGATGTATCCCACACGCGGCATGCATTTGTGGGTGATGTGGGGCACGTTGTTCGTTCCCATTTTGACATACCTGCTCTACCTGTGGATCGGTGAACGCGTTCGCGCGAATTGGAAAGTTGGTTTTTCATTTGGGCTCGGGTTCATACTTCTGCTGTGGATCTTTTCATGGCTGCTTGGCGTGATCGGCTACTACATTGAAAACGATTTTGTGACGGCCTACCTCGCAGGGCAGGGCATGGACATTCCCACCTTCTTCCGCGAAACCACTCTGCGCCGCTTCAGTTATATCGGTGGCCTCGTCACTATGCTGGCGATCTTGATTCCATCTTTGGCATTTCTTTTCAGCTCGCCCAATAAGCAGACCACAGAAAATGAATCACAAATTATAGACAATCGGCCATCGGCCATCGTCCAGTTTGTGATGTTGCTGCTTACACTTGGTATCATCCTCGTCATCGCACCAGACTTCGCCTATCTGCGCGATCAGTTTGGATATCGCATCAATACTGTTTTCAAGTTTTACTATCAGGCGTGGGTGGTATCCAGTTTGGTTGCGGCTTTTGGCGCGGCAGTTCTTTTGCAAAACCTGCGAGGCTTTTGGAATTTCTCTTATAGCGTGTTGATCGGTCTGGTTCTCTTTGCGGGGCTGCTTTATCCGTCTCTCAGTTTGATGACCAAGACAAACAGTTTCAAACCTTCAGCGGGGTACAGCCTCGATGATCTCGACAGAATCAAACGCGAGAACCCCGATGAAGCCGCCGCCATCGAATGGCTGCGAACTGCGCCCGATGGCATTGTGCTCGAATTAGTTGGCGATTCTTATAACCCATCCTTTGGGCGGGTTGCCACTTATACGGGTCTGCAGAACGTGTTGGGCTGGCCTGGTCACGAAGCCCAGTGGCGCGGAAGTTACGCCCCGCAAGGCTCGCGCCGCGATGATATTCTGGTGATCTACACCACATCCAATTGGGAAACCGCACGCCTGCTGCTTGAAAAATATGAAGTCCGCTATGTGTATGTTGGCATGACCGAGCGGTTGTACTCTCCATTGAGCGAAGAAAAATTTATCGTGCATCTCACGCCTGTTTTCCAACAAGGCAACGTCACCATCTATGAAGTTCCATAAATAAACCATAAGCGATTAGAATCCCTCCTATGAATTATCGTCACTTTAAATACGAACCCTGGTTATACGCGCTGGCTTTCCTGATCGCACTCACAGTGCGCCTGATCGGCCTTGGCACTTTGCCGCTCAACGACGCCGAGTCCTGGCTGGCGTTACAAGCCCTGCATCTCGCAGACGGCCTCAAGCCTGTGCTTGGCCCGCACCCTGCGTACATTCTTTTTACAACCCCTTTCTTTTTTCTATATGGCGGCGGGACGAATTTTCTCGCGCGACTCATCCCTGCGTTGATCGGAAGCGCCCTTGTCTTTGCTCCGCTCCTTTTTGCCGACCGCTTCAAACCCCGCCCGAGCCTGATCCTCGCCTTCTTCATTGCACTAGACCCAGGCATGATCGCCATTTCCCGTCAGGCGGGCAGCCCCATTTTGGCGATCACTTTTTTCGCTTTCGCCTGGGGATATTGGAATCAAAACAAGCCGCGTTTGTTTGCGGCATTCAGCGCGCTGACATTGCTTGGCGGACCGTCCATTTGGGCGGGCTTGCTGGGCATTGGCATCACCTGGGCAATTCGTCAGGGATTGGAAGCAAGGTCCACTCAACGTGAAGAGGATGCTCTTGTCCAGGATCAGGTTGACGGTCCAGAAGTGAAGCGTGATGTTGCACAGCATCCTGCGTTGAATGCAGAGACTTTATCCACATTTGCAGTGACCTTTGTAATTGCTGGAACATTATTTTTCAGCGCCCCCAATGGATTGAGCGCCGCGCTGGCTTCGATCCCTGCGTATGTGAGTGACTGGCTGACGCCGTCTAAAATACAACCAGGCTGGCTGATCATTTCATTGGTGGCATATCAACCTTTTGCGGTTCTGCTCGCGTTGATCGCCATCATTCGTGGATGGGTGCAGGGCAGCAGCAGGATCATTCCGTTGAGCATTTGGTTTTTGATCTCGTTGTTGTTGGCGGTCTTTTTACCTGGGCGTGAAATTGCAGATCTTGCATGGGCGCTTCTGCCTTTGTGGGCCATGGCTGCGTTGGAGTTGGCGCGCAACTTGAATATTTATGTGGAAGAACGCCGCGAGGTGGTTGGCACAACCATATTGACCGTGTTCCTGTGGGTCTTTGGCTGGTTGAATTTTTCCGCATGGGTCTGGCAATCGCCTGGCTATGCTGGATACAACCAACATCTTTTACTTGTTTTTGGTTCGCTGGTTTTGTTGATCCTCAGCCTTGTGCTCGTGGCATTTGGCTGGTCTATTCATGTGGCGCAGCGGGGCGCAGTGTGGGGGCTGGGACTCGCGCTTGGCGTATTGGGTCTGGCGGGTGCATTTGGCGTGATGGGCCTGCATGGAGTGAACAAGCCAGAACTTTGGTGGCAGCCTTCCATTCCAGTGCAAGCCAATTTGCTTGAGGCTACTGTAAGTGAAGTTTCTGAATGGGGCGCAGGGAATGACAATGCTTTCCCCGTGATCATTTACGGCGTGGAATCGCCTGCGTTGGAATGGGCTCTGCGTGAGCACAACCCCACCAAAGTGGACAGCCTGGACGAGGCTACATCGCCTGCCTTGGTAGTTTCGCATGTAGCAAATGACCCCAGTCTTTCCGCCTCTTATCGTGGACAGGATTTCGCCTGGCGGCAGACCATTTCCTGGGAGATCGCCACAGCGCCCAATTGGCTGCGCTGGCTGGCTTATCGTGAAATGACCCAGAGCGGCGAGCCGATCGTCCTTTGGGCGCGTAACGACCTGTTCCTTGATTCAAAATAATTGTTTCATCCATCCCATTAGAGATTGTGAATAAAACATGCAAAACTTAACGTCGATCATCGCTTTGGACGGCCCTGCCGCTTCGGGCAAATCCACATTGGGGCGCAGGCTTGCCGATGAACTCGGGTATCTTTTTTTTGATACCGGAATCATGTATCGCGCCATTACGTGGATCGCGCTACAGCAGGATATGAACTTGAAAGATGAAGCGGCGATCACAAAACTTGCCGCGCAGGCCCAGATCGATATTCGTCCGCCTTCAAAAAGTGACGGGCGCGCCTGTGATGTGGTCATCGCTGAAAGAGATGTCACCTGGGATATGCGCGGTGGCGATGTGGATGCGAATGTGTCTGTGGTCTCTGCATACGCGGGCGTGCGCAAGGCTTTGTCTGAACATCAACGCCGCATTGGGTTGCGCGGCAAGGTGGTGATGGTTGGGCGTGATATTGGCACTGTTGTTTTGCCAGAAGCGAATATCAAGATCTATTTGGATGCGAGTGCCGAAGAACGTGCCAGACGACGCTTTGACGAGATCATTGCCCGTGGTGAAAAAGCGGACTATGACGAGATCTTGAAAAAAGTGATCGAACGTGATCATATTGACTCCACCCGTGCTGTTGCTCCATTGCGCCCTGCGGATGATGCCGTCATTATCGACTCGGATAAGATGGACGCAGATCAGGTCTTTGCGCGCGTGATGGAACTATGCAAATAAAAAAATATCAAATTCCCCTGCGGATCCGTATCAACCGTGCGTTCATCCGCTTTGGGATTCGCAATTTATTTCGTTTGATGGGGCGTGTGCAGGTAATAGGCAGGGAAAATGTGCCATTGGGCACACCGTACGTGATCGCGATGAATCATATTTCGATCTTCGACCCGCCGATCACGGTTTGCTTCTGGCCCGAAGAGCCTGAAGTGATCGGCGCGGCGGATGTGTTCGAGAAAAAAGGACAGGGGCCGCTGCTTTCTCTTTATGGGGTCATCCCCGTCCACCGTGGAGATTATGATCGTGTTCTGTTGGATAAGATCATGTCCATTTTAAGAGGGGGGCGTCCATTGGTGATCGCACCCGAGGGCAGCCGTTCCCATGAACCAGCCATGCGCCGCGCCATGCCGGGCGTGGGCTATATCATTGAACATGCGCAAGCGCCCGTGATTCCTGTGGGGCTTGTGGGCACTATGGATGATTTCTGGCAGCGTGCAAAACGCGGCGAGAAACCCAAAATTGAAATGCGCATCGGCAAGCCGATCCACTTCCCACCGATGACTGAAAAAGGTGCGGCGCGCCGTGAAGCCCGTCAACGCAATGCGGATCTGGTCATGAGATATATTGCAGGGCTTTTACCCGCCGAATATCATGGAGTGTATGCCGGGCAGGCTATCTCAGGGTAGCGAGTGAAATAAAGAGAACTATATTGAAATCCCGAAGGGATGACACGATTATAGAATTTCGTCCCTTCGGGATAGATGCTGGAAAAAACATGAGCGAAACCCCTCCCAAACCCATCACTGATCTATGGCGGCCTGAATTAACCCGTTTGCCCGAACTGACCCGTTCGCGCATTCTGTTTCGTTCCTTTTCGCAGGGGTTTGTAAAGCTCATTGCAAAAATTTGTTTGAAGATCAGCGTCGAGGGCATGGAGAATTTTCCAAAAAGCGGTCCTGTTCTGGTGGTCATCAATCATCTTGGGGATGCAGATCTTCCTGCGCTTGTTGCGGCACTTCCATATATGCCAGATGCGCTCGGAAAGACCGAACTGTATGATCTTCCCATTCTTGGAAAATTGATGGATTGGTACGGCATCATCTGGCTGCATCGCGGACGCCCAGACAAACGCGCCTTACGCGCCGCGTTGGATGGCCTTGCCGAAGGCCGCGTGATCGTGATCGCCCCGGAAGGCCGCTACTCGCTGACGGGCGCATTGGAAGAAGGCAGTGGCGGCGCGGCTTTTCTTGCGTACAAATCGGGCGCGCCTGTTTTGCCGATCGTGGTTACAGGCACAGAGAATGCAAATGTATACGGCCGCCTGAAAAAACTTCAGCGCGCGCCGGTGAAAATTACAGTGGGGAAAATGTTCGATCTGGCTGGGCAGGTTGCAGTTAAGAAAGATGCGGTGCCCGAGGGTACACGTCTCATCATGCAGGCGCTGGCAGATCTCCTTCCGCAGGAATATCGCGGCGCGTATTCCTCATCCCCTACAATCTTGTAAATGCGCGCCTGAATATTTAGGGCTATAATTCATCAAAATGGAATTCCTTTTCACGCTTCTTGCAGGCATCGCTTTCCCCGCCACGCCAACACTTGCAGGCTGGGTTGTGTGGCTGTCTCTGTTGGGAGCATTGGTATACGCGCTGTTTCAATGGCGCACCTACCAGCCAAAGTGGAAGGGACGCGAGTGGGGATTTTTCATCGCCTTTTTCATTCTGATTCCACTAACGACATTATTCATCGGCCTGCGGATTTCTTCCGCTTCAGCCCGACCGTTGCCTGGGTTGCCCGCCGATGCGCCGGGTTCTGCGCTGATGCCTTTTTCTGCCATTCCCTGGCTGGTGGGCGGTGGCTTGCTTGGCCCAGTGGGCGGTGCGCTGCTTGGCGCGTTTGCGGGTCTGCTGCGCGGCGCATGGGATACCTATTCATTATTCTCCGTTTTGGAGCTGGCGTTGATGGGGGCATGGTTCGCCACCAATACACGTCAACGCTATCGCACGCCTGCATATGCATTATTGCGGCAGCCTTTGGTTGGCGCAATTTTGTTAATCCCGTTTCATATTTTGTTTTATACACTTAGCTCATTGTTCACACAATGGGGCGTGGATATTCATACGCCCATCACTGCCCGTTTGGATTTTGCATTAAGCAATGCATGGGTGGTGACGCTTGCTTTTGGCGGTGAGATGCTGGCGGGCGGCCTCGTGGCGCAAATTGTGTCGATGGCTTTTCCGCAGGTGTGGGGCGGCAAACAGCCTTTGCAGCCCTCGCCCGGTGAACGTAGTTTGGAAGCACGTTTTCTGTTCGCCACCGGTACATTCATTTCACTTTTGCTGTTGACCTTGTTGATCGGCGATTGGGTTGTGGCAGGCCGTGCGGCGCGTGAAATGCTGGAAGATCGTCTTTCCAGTGCGGGTGAGTCTGCTTCACAGGGTGTGCCATTCTTCCTTGAAACAGGGCAGAACCTGGCTGTGCAATTGGCATCTGACCCGCGCCTGCTGGAAGCAGAAGGTGCGGAATTAAAATCTGTCATTGGGCAACGTATTCAGGCTGTGCCTTATTTTGACCAGTTCTTTGTGCTGGATGCCCATTCACAAACTTTTCTAGCCGCGTATCCTGATGCTGGCGCTGGTGGTTTTAAATTATTCCCCGCTGAAGAGACAGGTCTACTGCTTGCCTCTAATGGCGTGTTGACTCAGATCTATTCCATCCCGCCGACCTTGGCTGGTGAATCGGCGCGTGTGTCTTTCATGGTTGCAATAGTGGACGGTCTCGGACAGGTGCAGCGTGTGTTGATCGGCCGCACCACACTCCAGACCAACCCGTTAACATTGCCGTTGATCGAAAGTCTTAACCACATGAAAGACCTCGGTGGCAGCGGCTTTTTGTTGGACGAAAATGGACGTGTAATTTTCCATTCGGATGAAGCCAGTTCTCTTACTTCTTATACAGGCCAGCGCGGCGATCAGCCGTTCTTTTATGACGATACTGCCTCAGACGGTACACGCCAGTTGGTGTATTACCAGCCTGTGATCGGGCGTCCGTGGGCAATTGTGCTAACTGTCCCTGCACAACAGGTGCAGCAATTCGCTCTCGATATTGCATTGCCATTGTCGATCATGATCATCGTCCTTGCGCTTGTGGCGTTGGTTTCATTGCGTGTGGCGTTGCGCGTGGTAACAGGTTCTCTGCAAAGCCTCGCATTTGAAGCCAACCGTATTGCACAGGGAAGTCTGGATCATCCCTTGCAGGTGGATGGCGCCGATGAAGTCGGTCAATTGCGGCGGGCGTTCGAACAAATGCGTGCCAGCTTACAGGCACGCCTTGAGGAAAGTGATCGTCTTCTGGATGTGAGCCAGGGTGTGGCCTCCAGTTTGGAAATGCGCGATGCGGTCAAACCAGTGTTGGATGCGATCCAATCCATTGGCGCGAATTCGGTCAGTGTGATTCTATCTCCCACGATCCTGCCTGAAACGTTTGTTGAGTTGCCATCCCGTTTTGCATCGGGCCCAGCTCAGGACGCGTACGCTCATTTGGATGAACAAATTCTTGCACTGGCACAAAGCCAGGAAAGGATTGTCCTGCCGAATTTGAGCCGTTCGCGTGAGATCGATCTGGACCCGTCCAAGCAGCAGCCGCTGGCTTTGCTGGCTGTGGCCTTGCGCCATGAAAATCGATATTATGGTGTTGTATGGGCGGGGTTTGAGCAGCCGCGCATGTTCTCAGATTCGGATGTCCGTTTTGTGACCACACTGGCAGGCCAGGCGGCGTTGGCTGTAGCGAATGCGCATCTCTATTTGAATGTGGAAGCCTCTCGAAGACAGTTGGAGGCGATCCTTAATTCAACACCAGACCCTGTGCTGGTTACAGATCATCGTGATCGTTTGCTGCTGGCTAATCAATCTGCCATCCGAGCTTTGGGCATCGAAATAGAGAATAGCTCAGGACTGGAAACTTCCAAAGTGTTGAAGTTGAAGCCATTGGTTGCTTTGCTGCAAGGCACGGTGCGGATCAATCAATCCACAGAAGTTGTGTTAAATGATAAACGTACCTATCTGGCAACTGCGTCCACTGTGATGGTGGAGGGACGTCAGATCGGGCGTGTGTGTATCATGCGGGATATTACCTATTTGAAAGAGTTGGATACGATGAAGTCTGAATTCGTAGCCACTGTAAGCCATGACCTGCGCTCTCCGTTGACGTTGATGCGTGGATATGCCACCATGCTTGAAATGGTGGGTGAGTTGAATGAACAACAGCAGGGGTATGTTAAGAAGATCATTTCGGGCGTGGAGAACATGTCTCGCCTGGTGAATAACCTGCTGGATCTGGGACGCATTGAGATTGGCGTGGGCCTTCAAGTGGAACGCGTGGGTGTTTTGGATATTATCGAACGCGTCACAAGCGCCTTGCAGTTGCAGGCTGTACAAAAGAACATTGCCCTCGAAGTTGAAATTTCCAAGGATATGCCGCACGCAGTGGATGCCGATCAGGCGCTTTTGCATCAGGCTGTATATAACCTTGTAGAGAACGCGATCAAATACACTCCCGAGAATGGACGGGTTACGATCCGTACCACTTCTCCTGACGGCTTTTTGGTTTTCTCTGTTGAAGATACTGGCATTGGCATCCCTGATGATGACATGCCGCGCCTGTTCGAAAAATTCTATCGCGGCAAACAACGCGAAGCACGTGCCCAGCATGGGACCGGCCTTGGGCTTGCGATCGTTCATTCCATCGCAGAGAGTCATGGCGGGCGTGTGTGGGTGGAAAGTGCCCACGGTAAAGGCAGTACCTTCTATTTACAGATCCCCCAGGCGCAGCCCAAACTCTCTTAAAAAACAGATTCGTACTATAATCGCTGCTTGCTCTTGCAATTAGGCGAGGGCATATATTTTTGTTTATAAACTGGTTCTTATGATTAATCACGAAGACAACTCACAAACATCCATTATTGAACGTACTACAGATTACGAACCCCAAAAAAGCTGGCGTTCCTGGCTGATTGGGCGACCTTTATCTACAGCAGATGCATCCCACCAAACGATTGGAAAAACGGTTGGTCTTGCGGTTTTTGCTTCAGACGCACTTTCTTCCACTGCGTATGCCACACAGGAAATTCTTGTTATTCTTGCTGCGGCAGGGACGATCGCCTTTGGCTTTGTGGTTCCGATTGCCATTGCCATTGTCGTTTTGCTTGCCATTGTCACTGTGTCGTATGAGCAGACCATCCATGCTTATCCTGATGGCGGCGGCGCATATATTGTCGCCCGCGATAATCTTGGCGAATTCCCTGCTTTGATTGCAGGTGCTTCGCTGCTGACAGATTACATTCTTACGGTTTCAGTTTCAATTGCGTCCGGGGTTGCGCAGATCACGTCTGCATTCCCCGCGTTGCATGATTACCGTGTGGTGCTTTCTGTTATTTTCATTATGTTCGTCATGTTGATGAATTTACGCGGCGTAAAAGAATCTGGAACTGCATTTGCCATTCCTACATATTTCTTTGTCGTATTGATGTTGACTGCCGTTGGGACGGGCATTTTCCGCCTCTTCGTTACGAACACATTGGGAACGGTAATTGACCCGCCCGAGTTGCTGGCTCACGGGGTTTCCCAGATCACTCCATTTTTGATCCTGCATGCTTTTGCCAGCGGTACCACTGCACTTACTGGTGTAGAGGCGATTTCGAACGGCATCACTGCATTCAAGGAACCGCGCAGTAAAAATGCGGGTATTACTTTGGTCTGGATGTCTTTAATACTAGGTACGCTTTTTCTTGGAATTTCCTATCTTACAAGAAGTATTGGGGCAGTTCCTTCAGAGAGTGAAACGGTTATTTCGCAATTGGCCCGCACGATTTTCGACGGACGGGGCATTTTGTACCTGATGTTGATCGGTGCCACTACGGTTATTCTTATTATGGCCGCCAATACGGCTTTTGCAGATTTCCCGCGTTTGGGAGCTCTTGTTGCAAAAGATGGATTTCTTCCCCGCCAGCTTACTTATCGTGGAAGTCGCCTGGTGTATTCGCGCGGTATTGTGGCATTGGCTTTGATCGCCTCCCTGCTCTTGGTCATTTTTAATGCAAGTGTCACTCGCTTGATTCCGTTGTATGCGATCGGTGTGTTTTTATCGTTCACCCTATCGCAGAGCGGTATGGCGCTTCGTTGGTATAAGATCGGCAAACTCAAACCTGGTGAAGAAAAAGTGGAGCGTGGTTCCACCTTACGCTTTGTAAAAGATTGGCAAATTAAAATGGCTGTCAACGGGTTTGGCGCAATCTGTACTGCCGTTGTGATGATGGTGTTTGCCGTCACAAAATTCCAGGACGGTGCATGGGTTGTATTGATCCTTATTCCTGTTCTGGTGGGCGGTTTTTGGATGATCCACCGCCACTACAGCAACCTCGCCAAAAAACTTTCCCTTGATAATTTCGGAGTTGTTCCACCGCATGCCATCCGCCATCGTGTGATCATGCCGGTCAGCGGTGTGCATCAGGGGACATTGGCTGCGCTTCGTTATGCGCGCATGTTGTCAGACGATGTAACCGCTGTGCATGTGGTCATCGAACCTGCCGATGCTGAAAAGGTCCGCGAAAAGTGGGAGACCTGGGGCGAAGGTGTCCGCATGGTTTTGTTGGATTCTCCTTATCGCTTATTTATCGAGCCGATCCTGGGATATATCTCTGAAATTGCATCCAAGCGTCAGCCAGGCGAAACGATCACGATCGTGGTTCCTGAATTTGTTTCAGAAAACCGCCTAAGCTCTACACTGCATACAAATACTGCAAACATTCTGCGTGAGCAGCTAAAAAATCAACACGGTATCGTGATCACCAATGTGCCTTATCATGTACATGAAGAAGGCGAAGAGTAAGGAGCTATGAATATGAATTTTATTGTGATTGGCTGCGGAAGAGTTGGATCAGAACTTTCCTACCGCCTGTATAAAAATGGACATCAAGTTGTGGTTGTGGACAGCAATAAGGATGCCTTCAACCGCATCCATTCAGACTTTCACGGGCGCACTGTTGGGGGGGAGGCACTCTCCGTTGATACATTAAAGCGCGCTGGCATGGACCATGCGGATGGGGTCGCGGTTGTCACCAACTCAGACACTATGAACGCGGTCATTGGCCATACCATTCGGACGCATTACCCGCAGGTTAAGCAGGTGCTTGTCCGCAACTACGACCCAGCCATGCGCGAAATGCTTGAGGCGTTTGGGCTGCAGATCGTCAGCTCCACAGCCTGGGGCGCGGAACGATTGCAGGAGTTGTTGATCGATCCATCCTTCCGTGCGGTGTTCTCTGCCGGTAATGGCGAAGTGGAATTATACGAAATGTATATCCCTGAAAATTGGAGCGAACGCTCTTTGTCTGCGCTGGTGGATGGCTGCAAAAATATGATCGTAGTTGCTGCGCTGACTCGTGCAGGCCGCGCGGAATTACCCACTCCTGAATCGATGCTCAAAAGCGGTGATGTTCTTACTGTCAGCACGACCCTGGAAGGTGTAACAGCCCTGCGTGCTCGTTTGCACGAAGGAACGGAGGCTTAATATGTTCGTTTTTATTGCTGGCGGCGGAAGAACCGGCGCACAATTGGCCGTGCAATTACTGGACCAAAACCATCAGGTGCGTTTGATCGAGCATCGCCGTGAATTGCTGACTTTGCTGCATCATGAAATTCCCACTGAAGTGATCTATGAAGGAATGGCAACTGACCCGAATGTTTTAAGACAGGCAGGCTTGGGCAAGGCAAATGTTCTTGTTGCCTGCACAAATGATGATGCCACAAACTTGGTGTTGTGCTATCTGGCGCGTACCATGTTCAAGGTCAGGCGTACGGTTGCCCGTATCAATAACCCGCGGAATGCGTGGTTGTTCGACAAGAACTTCCATGTGGACGAAACGATCAATCAAGCCGACGTCATGGCGCATCTGATCCAGGAGGAAATGTCTCTCGGCGATATGATGACCCTGCTCAAATTGCGTCGTGGACGGTATGCAGTGGTGGAAGAGAAAGTTCCCCCTGGCGCGAAGGCAGTTGGTGTGCAGCTCAAAGATTTGGGCCTGCCCGATCAATGTGTGATCGCCGCCATCATCCGCAACGGGCAGATCAACCTGCCGCGTGGCACGACCGCACTCGCAGAAGGTGACGAGGTGCTGGCTGTGACAGATGCAGAAGGCGCACAAAAACTGGCGATCTTGCTTGAACCGCCTTCAAGAGAAATTTTATAAATAAAAAAATCCGATGACGTAAAGTCATCGGATTTTTTTATTTATGCTTGTTGTGTGGAGTTTTTACTTTCCAACCATTTCCTTCATCTGTTCCACATACGCCAAAGATTGGTGCCTGAAGTAGGTATTGTACAACTCGGCGTAATGCCCACTTTGGCTGAGCAGGCCTTCATGACTGCCCTCTTCGATGATCGTTCCTTTTCGCATGACGACAATTCTATCTGCGGCTTTGACAGTGGACAGGCGATGCGCGATCAGAATACTGGTTGTGTTTTTCAGGATCAGATTCAATGCCTGCTGAATTTGCCATTCAGTAAATGGGTCTACGCTGGCGGTAGCTTCATCCAGAATAAAGACAGCGGGATTTTGCACGAGCACACGCATTAACGCTACAAGCTGACGCTGTCCCATCGAGAGTCTGCCGCCACGTTCGCCGACTTCTGTACTTAATCCGTCTGGCAGAGTTT
>JAVBXV010000351.1 GCA_030824405.1 Anaerolineales bacterium
CTATGCTTGACCAAAATTGCCAGAGACCATTGCGTGCTGGTGTTAAGAAAGCCATCGTAATGCGGACTGAGACTCAACTGAAACAGGCCAGTGACCAATAACATTCCCATGCTGAACCATGCAATGGGTTCGAGTCTTTTTTGCAAGGCGGCGATAAAGCTGACCTGGTCGACCAGTTTCAAGGTCCGTGTGGAAGCGGGAAGAACGAGGATGGAAATCGCGACGAGGCTGCCAATCCACGCAACAGTGGCGAGCATGTGCAGCCAGTAGATCAGGGCCAGCACCCAGTTTGGGGGTATGGTCATGGTTTATGGTGCTAGTGTTGGTGTTTCTGTAGGCACATCTGTTGGCACATCTGTGGCAACGGGCGCACCTGTTGTGGCAGTAGGCTCAAGCGTGGGAGTCGGAGGATAGCATTGTAATTGCGCTTTTGCTGCCTGGCTGGCAGAGGGTTCGGGCAATCCGCCCATGCCGCCTGCTACTTGATATTGAGCATAGGCTTCGCAAAACTGCTGTTTCTCGTACAACTCATCGCCATAGCGCATGGAGGCGGTGTAGAGACGCTGTGCGCCAGTCATGGTGCCATCCCAGAGGGAAGGCCAGCCTGTACCAACTTCTGCAAAATAAGCAACGGCCTGAGACCAATCCAACTCCCAGAAGGATGCGCCTGTAATATACATGCGCGCGCCTTCACGCAAGCCGCTGGCACTGCGGTCCAGTGGACCAAAACGCTCGGCGAGGGAAAGTTGGTAAATGCCGCCTTCGAGGTTGCCCTGTTTGAGGATCTGGTCAACGCCAAGATTGCGAAGGGCAAAATAGTACATGCCATCCACCTGGGCGGTCTTGTAAGACGGGTCCAGTTTGCGGATGGTATCCAGCGCGTTCAACGCACCGGGCCAGTCCTGCGCAAGGATCAATTGTTGGGCACGCGCAAAGGCACTTTCTGCACCGCTAAAATCTGGTGTGGAAGTCAGTGTGGCGGTTGGGGCGGGAGTGGGGATGGAACTCAAGACCAGGACCTGAGTTAATGTCTCACTTGCGCCGGGGTAGCTGGAGTCATGTGAAATGATAAATTCAAGGCGTTGTCTTGCGGCGTCATAGCGGCCAGATTCAATGTCCACGAGGGCGTAGGTGTATTGCTCGGCAAGCTGCTGTGAAATGACAGAATCTTCCGCAGCTTTACGATCTCCGATACCAGAGGAATATCCGCCGAAGCCGCCCAAACCCACTAAAAGGAGAAAGCCCAAAACGCCGATGAGGATCGAACGCCAGCGCGAAGACTTTTTGATTGGCCTGATCGGCTGGGTATCATCGTCCTTGAGAGGTTGCATAGGTTGTGTGTTTCCAGTTTGTTCAGTCATAAGAATAATTATACTTCGCTTTGCTTTGGTGATTTTTTAGTCTCTTTTTAAAAGAGACACAATTTTTATAGTTTCAAGAGCATTTTCGCTTCAGACCAGACGATGGCAAGCGCGATCAGCCCACCAATGACCATGCCGATCAGGGCGGTCACAATGGCGCCGCCAGGCAGATACAAGGCGATCAGGTAAGTGACCACGCCGCCAACAGCCGCAGCAATGAAACCCTTGCCCACTGCCCCATTCACGCGGATGGGTTCATGCGTGCGATTGGATAGCCAGCCAAAGAGAATGATCGCTTCGATCAATAGCGAGATCTCGGCAAACGCAATCACGGGTGCGCCAAACTGCGGAAAGAATGTGACTCCGACAAACGCAATTGCCAGGAACATGACAATACGCAGCAAAACCGCATACAACGGGAACATCGGTTCTTTGCGGGCATAGAATGAACGCGCCGCCACTTCATGGATCGTGAAACCAGTCAACGTTAATAAATAGGCGCGGGTGGTCCATGTGAGCAGTGTGCTGATCTCCTCGGGGAAGCCGAAGACACCACGCACAAGCGGATGAATGCCAGCGGCCATCACAGCCGCAATCGGAATGGTCAGCGAGATCAACACTCGCAGAGCGCGTTCAATGGTGGAGCGGAAGCCCGCCCAATCTGCACGTGCGGCATATTCTGAAAGCGTGGGCAGCATGGCCGTGGCGATCGCAGTACCCAGAATCGTCTCAGGCACCTGCATGATCATCCAACCATACGTCAACGAAGAGACCGCGCCCACCTGATCGAGCCGTGAAGCGAAATTATCGCGCGCCAGCACAATGAACTGAATACCGCCCATCGTCAACAAACGCGGCGCCATCAGTTTCAACGCTTCGATCAAACCAGTATGGCGTAAATTCAAAGAAGGCGTCCAACGGAAACCATACGCAAACAGCGCGGGCAATTGGATCAGCAAATGAAAAGCCGCGCCGAGGATCACTCCGTAGACCAATCCACGCACGCCGAAGAGCGGCACAAAGAAGATCGCGCCAAGGATCTGGCCGATATTATATAAAGTGGGAGCCAGTGCAGGGAAAATAAAATGTTGATTCGCCTGCAGCGAAGCCGCCACCAATCCACTGACCGAAAAGATAACTGTGCCGATCAAATTAAGGCGCATCAATTCAGCCAGCAGATCAAGCTGTTCTTCGCTAAACCCAGGCGCAATGCCCAGCCTCGCAATTGGTTCCGCAAAAATACTGATCACCACCGCAAAAGATGCAGTCACCAAAAACGCCACATTCGCCACGCGTGAAAACAAATCCCATGCGGCGGCGCGATCCTTGGTGGTGAGATATTCAGTCAGCAGCGGAATAAAAGCCATCGCCAGCGCACCGCCAGAGATCAGCGCAAACAAGACATCTGGTAAATTATTGGCCGCGTTGAACGTATCCAGCAAATGCACTTCATCTGTATATTGCCGCGAGATGATGCCCGTGCGCACAAAAGCAAACACCTTGTCTATTAAAAACAAAGACGCAATGATGAGCGAGTTCTGCGTAAGTCTTGATAATTTTCCCATGGCGCTTAGCTCGAAGTCGCATCCTCATTCGTTGGCAGCTCAATGCCAGGGAATTGATCCACCAGCAAATGGGTCTTATGGATCAGCGCTGGCAGGCATTGCGAACAAATATATTTCGCCCCGCCTTTAAAGCTCAACGTGATCAAAGGCGTCTGTTCATCACTGCGCCCACATTTAACACAAACTCTTTTATCGTCAGTCATTTTCTGCTCCATTTCTATAATGTTCCTTTATACATGCCGCCATCCACATTCAACATCACACCGGTAATATAAGAAGCCGCAGGTGAGACGAGGAACGCCGCAGCATTTGCGAACTCTTCAGGCTGACCCAACCTCCCCAGCGGACTCAACTCCGACTGCTTGCGCGCTTCCTCCTCCGCCGTGGAGTGGTTCACTGCGGCGCGGGCAGTCATCAACTCTGTAACACGTTCCGTCTCCGTCCAGCCTGGCAGGATCGAGTTGAGACGAATGCCTTCGCGCCCAAGCTCCAGCGCGAGGGATTTCGTCAGGCCGATGGTTGCCATGCGAATGCTGTTCGAAAGCAGCAAATTCTCGATGGGTTGTTTTACTGATATCGATGTCACCGTCAGCACACTTGCAGAATCAGATGTCCGCAGGAAGGGAAGCGCAGATCTGATCAGGCGCACATGCAGCATCAGGCATAAGTCCACGCCTTTTTGCCAGGCGGCTTCATCCAAAGAATCGATCGAGCCAGACGGCGGCCCGCCCGCATTGGTGATGAGAATATCCAGGCCGCCAAACGCAGCGGCTGTTTGCTTGACCAATTTTTCTGGCACATCGGCCAGGCTGACATCACCCGCAAGACCGATGACCTGCGCGCCTGTCTCTTTGCTCATTTTTTCAGCAGCACTTTTGATCTTGTTTTCATCGCGTCCATTGATCGCCACGCGCGCGCCTTCTTTGGCAAGCACAAGCGCAGCGGCATACCCAAGCCCGCGTGAAGAGCCCGTGATGAGCACACGCTTATCTTTTAGTTTGAGATCCATGAGAGGCTCCTTGTGTGAGAAAGTGTCACCCTGAGCGGCGGCTTAGAGATTCTTCGCCAAAGCAGTTCAGAATGACACAACAACAAGCCATGATTTTATCCGAGAACGATTAATTTTACCGAAGCGTTGCTTGACCCTGATTTATGAAAGACGTAGAATGTTTCTGGTATCGTAAACATAAATCAGGAAAACCCCGTTGACAAAAATTTTACTGCGCAATGTAATTGAAGCTGACCTGCCGATTCTTTTCGAACAACAGATCGACCCCAAAGCGGTTGCCATGGCCGCCTTCCCTTCCAAAGACAGAGGGCCGTTCATGCTGCATTGGGAAAAGATCATGAAAGATAAACACGTGATCACGAAAGCGATCATCTACAAAGGGAAACTGGCTGGGCATATCGTCTGCTGGAAAGAGAAGTATGAACAGCAGGTTGGCTACTGGCTCGGACAGTCGTTTTGGGGCCGAGGCATTGCCAGCAGCGCGCTGGCCGAATTTGTAAACGAAGTAAAGATCCGCCCGCTGTATGCGCACGTCGCGAATCGCAATATTGCATCACGGCGTGTACTGGAAAAATGCGGGTTCACAATGCACGATGAGGGGCGCGAAGAATCTATTTTAAAGTTAAGCGCTTGACATTGAAGATCAAAAGGTGAAGCATGAAGAACACAAACAAAACCCGCGCTGAAACCGACTCATTCGGCGCAATCGATGTGCCCGCGGATAAATATTGGGGCGCACAAACTCAACGCTCGCTGGGCAACTTCAAGATCGGGGACGAACGCCTGCCCCAGCCTTTGATCCGCGCGTTGGGAATCGTCAAGCGTTGTGCGGCGGTATCGAATGTGGCGCTGAATGTTCTGGATGAAAAGATAGGCCATGCCATCGTGAATGCCGCGCAGGATGTGATCGATGGAAAGTTGGACGACAATTTTCCGCTGGTGATCTGGCAGACAGGCTCTGGCACACAATCGAACATGAATGCCAACGAAGTGATCTCCAACCTTGCGATCGAACGTCTCGGTGGCGTGATGGGTTCGAAAACACCCGTCCACCCGAACGATCATTGCAACCGCAGTCAGTCTTCCAACGACGCGTTCCCAACAGCCATGCACATCGCAACTGTGGAACAATTGCAGCATTTGTTGATGCCTGCCTTAAATCATTTACACACAACCCTCGTCGAAAAATCGCAGGCATGGAATGACATCATCAAGATCGGGCGAACGCATTTGCAGGATGCAACTCCACTTACGTTGGGGCAGGAATTTTCTGGCTACGCAGCACAAATACAACTGGGTATGGATCGAATTCAAGACAGCCTCAAACGGCTCTATCCCCTCGCGCAGGGCGGCACGGCTGTGGGAACTGGCTTGAACTCCAAGCCAGAGTTCGCTGAGCACTTTGCCGCGGAAGTGGCAAAATTCTGCGGCCTTCCTTTCGTATCCGCTCAAAACAAGTTTGAAGCGCTGGCCTCAAACGACTCGATGGTGGAAATCTCTGGCGTGTTGAATATCCTCGCGGTCAGTTTGAACAAGATCGCAAATGACATCCGCCTGCTCAGTTCTGGTCCGCGTTCCGGGATCGGAGAAATCTCCCTGCCTGAAAACGAACCAGGCTCATCGATCATGCCGGGCAAGGTTAACCCAACGCAATGCGAAGCGATGACGATGGTTTGCGCGCAAGTGATGGGCAACCACACCACGGTCAGCATGGCGGGCGCGCAGGGGCATCTTGAACTCAACGTTTTCAAACCTGTGATCATCTACAACGTGCTTCAATCCATCCGCCTGCTCAGTGACGCGGTGATGAGTTTCACCGACCATTGCGTCACTGGCATTGAACCGAATCGTGAACGCATTGCAGAGTTAATGGAAAGATCATTGATGCTGGTGACGGCGCTGGTTCCGCATATTGGATATGACCGCGCCGCCAAGATCGCTCGACTGGCTTTGAAGAATGGCAGCACCTTGCGCGAAGAGGCAATTGCCAGCGGCGCTGTAAGCGCAGAAGAATTTGATCAATACGTCCGCCCGCAAGAGATGATCGCACCAAAATAAATTAAATAAAAATGGACACAACTCATGAAACTAAAAAATGCAATTACCGATGTACATGGCGTGGAAGTTGGGCACGCGCAAAATGAAGAAGCATTAACTGGCTGCACCGTCATCCTCTGCAGAAAAGGCGCAGTCGCTGGCGTGGACGTGCGCGGCGGTTCACCTGGCACCCGCGAGACCGATCTGTTGAACCCCGTCAATCGCGTTGAGAAAATTCACGCGATCGTACTGGCGGGCGGCTCGGCATTTGGCTTGGATGCGGCCAGCGGCGTGATGCATTATCTTGAAGAAAATAAAATTGGATTCAACGCCCGCGTTGCGAGAGTGCCGATCGTTCCCTCTGCCATTTTATTTGACCTGGCAATCGGTCGCGCGGACGTTCGGCCTGATCCTGCAATGGGAGCATTGGCCGCCGCTGTGGCATCGTCCACACCGCCTGCGGAAGGAAATGTCGGCGCGGGCACAGGCGCCACTGTTGGCAAAATGTTCGGCAATGCCCTCGCGATGAAATCTGGTCTGGGCACTGCCAGCGTGGACATTGGCGGCGGTGTGATCGTTGGCGCGATCGTGGCCGTCAACGCCTTTGGTGATGTGATCGACCCAAAGACAGGCGAGATCGTTGCGGGTCTTCGTTCTGGCAAAGTAGGTCCGTTAAGAATCGGGAAAAAAGATAAGTTTGCAAATACGCTCGCAACAATGAAGAGCCCGCTCGGGCGCGGCCTGCTCGGGCTGGCGAGCCGCAGCAACACAGTCATTGGCGTGGTGGCTACCAACGCAAAGTTGACCAAGGCACAGGCCACCAAAGTTGCGCAAATGGCACAGGATGGCCTCGCACGCACCATCCGCCCTGCCCACAGCATGTTCGACGGTGACGTGATCTTTGCACTCTCCACAGGCACAAAAAAAGCAGACGTCTCCACCATTGGCGGATACGCCGCCGAAGTGATGGCAGAGGCAATTTTGCGGGCAGTGAAAATGTCCACGGCGGCTGGCGGAGTGCCTGGATTGAATGAAGTATAAGTTTTCCCCAAAGAAGCAGGGCGTATAATGCTGTTATGGGCTATATAAGGCATCAATGAAAACAAAAAACATCATCACGGTTTTGCTTATCACCATCATCCTGGCTTCATGTGCGCCAGTCATTACACCTGCACCGACAAAAGCGATTATTCCTGCTGCAACTTTCGCCCCCATCTCAACACTTCCCCCAACGCTGACACCTATACCAACTTCTATTCAGGTGCAAGTAACACCAACAGAAATTTACGCACCAATACAATTGTCGCCCGCAGACGATGAAGTTTATCAAAAAGCATTAAGCGATATTCCCATTTATCGCCAGGGCGATATTCAAATCAATGTTCAAGATGAAAAGGGAAAACCACTCTCGGGTTATCCAATTAGATATCATCAAACCACCCATGATTTTTTATTTGGAGGCATCTCCAACAACTTTGACACAGCAAAATTAATGCAAGCGGGGATGAATTCATGGAGTGTTCAAATGTCCTGGTATTGGATACAGCCTGAATATAAAAAGTTTGATTTAGACTTTACAGATTACTGGCTTGGAATTAATGAACTTAAAACTGGGAATATAAAAGTCAGGGCGCAAGGTTTTTTCGATTTTGGTACTGGTAGTTTTCCGCCATTCTATGAAAACGTGCCGTACGATGAATTTCTCAAAAGACTTTATGAGCACGAAGCCACAACCATAAAAAGATTTGCCCCTGCGGTGGATAATTGGGAGGCAATTTTAGAGCCGAATTTTGGAAACCACAATCCATTGAATTTAACGAAAGATGAATACTACAAGGCTATTTCCACGTCTATTCAAGCCATTCGTGATAACGACCCCACTGCTACTGTTGAAATCAATTTAAGTTATCCATGTGGCGGCATTGATTGGTTAGACAACTTTCAAATAGTTCAAGAAATGCTGGACAGGAATATTGACTTTGACACACTAGGGCTGCAGTTTTACTATAACGCTTACATTGGGGCGGGAAATTATCAAATGACGAATATGCCTCTTAGCGAGATAAGCGCATGTTATGACAAATACGAGAAAATGCTTGCTCCTTATGGAAAGAAAATAGTAGGCTCTGAATTTTCTGTACCCTCAGAAGCCCCAGTTGGTCAAACTGGCTATTGGAACACTGCATGGTCAGACGACACACAGGCACAGTATTTAGCCACTGCCTACACAATCTTTTTTTCAAAACCATCAAACCTGGGTTTGGTCTGGTGGAACATAGTTGAACCGTCCCCTTTTGTTTACCATGGCGGCTTAATTAGAGATGATGGGACACCTAAAAAATCCTACTACGCTTTACAACAGCTAATTGAAGGCTGGACAACTACTGGCGAAAGCATCACCGACAGCAACGGAACGACTACATTCAGGGGCTTTGGTGGAAATTATGAAATAGAAATCATTAATCCCGCCAGCGGTGAAAGAATGATCACGCAAGTTCATATAACTGAACAAAATTCCACGAGCGAAACTGTCAAATTTACTCCCAACAACTTGCTGCTGCAAAAGAAAGCCGATCTGGAAAAGCTGGTGTCTTATTGGGAATCGAAATCAGAACAAAGCCTTACGCAAAAAGGACAAGATTTTCTGGCTTTAGTAAATCACCATATCCAAAATTCCGAATGGACACTTGCAGAACAAACCGTTAACACGGCTTTGGATGATTTAGCAATTCCAACCGAAATTATCGTCCCAATTGATAAACTAGTTCCCGTCGGGTATCAAGACGGTTTCGTAATAGAGAATGGAAGCGCTTTAATGTGGGGTTCAACTACTCTTCATTTCCCTTATGATTTCCCGTCTGGAACAGTTTCAGTTGAGATCAAGGCTCATGGCCAAAATGAAAAGGGCGAATCGCCAATGATGGTATCAGGTGTAGGAGTAAATTATTCGCAAGTATGGAAGGTCGAAAATATCAAATCAGAAATTTATTCATATACAATCCTGACAACAGGCAACGAGCAGGATTTCACAATTCGTTTTCCGTACATCGATGAGATATTCAACAACATCACTGCACAAAACGGGAATGTAGGCGAGTTGAAACTTTATATTGATGAAGTCAAGTTGGTTATAAAAACAGCAGAAGTTCCATAAGTCAAAAACGGGTCAACAAAGCGAGCAATGGACATTGGTAATTCTGCGACATTATCTGGCTTCGAGTTTTTTCTGCTCTCGAACAGAGTCCACGCCTGCAGCGCAAACCGCTGGGAGGCTCACAAGGATGGTCTATGAGTGAAGTTAGCGATGAAAAATATAATGAAGCAAAAAGAAAAGAGTTGTTCGATCGAGTTGAAGAAGAACTGCAGGCATACGAAGGCAAAAGTTTTCTCGAACAATACGGTCTTTATATGCTTCGTGTGCAGATGTATGAGTTATATCTAAAACAAGACTTGATAGAATTATTTGGTGTAGCTGAAGATAAGGCTGACAGAATGAACCTTGCCTCAATTCTTCGATATTATGAAAAAAATGATATACGCGCTCATCCGATTCTCTACACAAACCTTACAGAAATATCACAGCAGAGAAACTCAATGACTCATGAATTTCTAGCACTTGCAGGAAAAACGAGCAGCATTGTTGGAGAAATGGGCATGCACCTTTTTTATAAAGACTTAAACAGATGGGCTACGGATTTAGAGTTAGCATTTCAGCAATATTTAATACTAAAAGAAACTGACATGCTTTATAAAGACTGGGGTGTCAAGCCAACATTCCCTTATCCAAAATATGATATTCCTGACGAGTAAGTCAAGAAAAGGATTCATGCCAAAATGCGTTTCCAAAGTTTATTCGCCTTACATAAAAAAAACACCGCGCGCACTGGACACTGGGAATTCCGCCACATTTTCTGGCTTCGAGTTTTTTCTGCTCTCAAGCAGAGCCCACGCCTGCGGCACAAGTCCACGAACACAAACCGTTGGGCGGCTGGCGGAGTGCCAGGCTCGAATGAAGTATAAGTTTTACCCAAAGAAGCAGGGCGTATAATGCTGTTACAACAAATTAGTTGACACTTGTATTCAAATCTTTTCCAATAACTAGAAGGATGAAATGAAAAAACAAAATTCTGTTTATATCGCATTGACGATAATTCTCGCAGCAAGCCTGGCGTGTAATATCGGAAACACAGCGCCATCAACGGAAGTTGAACAAGAACCAACTACTGGCGAGCAAACGAACCCCGTTGCCACGACAGTCCCATCTCAGGAGGCGGTCGCTATTGACGGTACTCCAGGCCCCGAAACGATTGACCTGACAAACCCCGCGTTATATATCACAACCAGTGAACCGTCATATAAATTCGACACGAATACCAAATTTATTGGTGTGGATTCAACTGGAACTGCCAAGGAAGTTTCATTACTCATGACGGAGGAGACCCAAACCCTGCCGCAAAATTCACAACGCTTTTTAGTGGTGGTAACAGGCGGTGAAGGGTCGGCTGAAACGGTGGTCATTGGCGATCAGGTATATACCGTATTTCAAGAAGCATGTTACCCATCCCCACTGTCAAGCGTGGATGAACAAAGCCTGTCAGAGGGGATGCCCAAACTTCAGGATGGGATCACAGGGCAGGCACAGCGCGTGGAAAGTGAAATTACTGTCAATGGATTTGTTACCGACAAATATGAGCTGACCAGCGAAAACATGGATGTTGATGATGAGTTGATAAGCGCATTTGTGTATGTTGTTCGTGACGGTGGCTTTATTACGCTCTTTGAAATGCAAGGACGAAGCAAAACAGATTATCAGGGGTTCGACCCCAATCAATTCACAAATGTCACTACTGTGTACAACTATATCCCTGTGGAGGATGGCTCGCTTGAGATTACCATTCCCGCCATTTGCGCCAAGTAGGCCGAACTGGCTGGCGAGTTCCCAAAGATTCAATTGACAAATCAAGGTTTTTGGTCAGGCCAAAAATCAAGCCGTGCAATAATTTTGTCTAGTTTGCGGTGTGTCTTGTTTCAGGCAGCGCGTCTAAAAATCAAAAGGATACACTGGGACTACGGCGCCTTCGGCAAATATTTTCCTAACTTCGCGTTTATACTGCTCCCAGGCAGAGTCCACGCCTACGGCACGAGTCCACGAGCGCAAACCGTTGGGCGGCTGACGTTTGAAGGAAAACATTCAACATGAGTTCACATTTTTTTACAGTCAAAAGCGGAAATGAGGATTTATTCTCTGTTGACGCCAATGAAATACCGAGTGTAAATCGTGTTGGCTTTTCATTGACCAAAGAGAAATCGGATTTGTCATTTATTGACAGTAAGAATTCAAAGCAGATTTTTGATTTATCTTCAGTTTTGTCCGATGGTTATAATTGGGTGGATATTTGCGTGCAAATCACAAAGGATTATATAGTTCAGGCTGATTGTCGTCTTGGAAGTAATGGAACAACACCTGATGACCCTGAAAATATCATGTTTCAACCCATATTATTGCCTGAAAGCAATTTGGTAATTGAAACAAAAGGCAAAAACATTCACAACAGAGGCTTTTTCTCTTGGTGGTCTGGAAGCAGGAAATTATCCCTTATAGGAATTTGTGATTATTGCCGAAAGAGTTTTCGATTGTCAATCAGAAATACTAGTGGGTCGCCAGAAAATTATTACTACTGCAAAAAAGGAATTCATTCTTTATTGGCAAAACCGAATCGGGAATATAGTTACGAAGATAAAAGCACGCATGCAGAATTGGAATCAAGGCTTCCGTTGTGTAGTGAATGTGGCGACACATTTAAAAGAAATAATTCATTTCGTTGTGTTCATTGTGAAATGCCATATCTTGACCTTGAAGCATACCCAGAAGAAGTGGAAGAGCGTTACGCCCTTTTGTTGTATGGTCAAAAATTTCAACACTTTGATTATTACCAGCGGTCATGACAAAAGCGCCCAACACAGTGCGCACTGGACGCTGGGATTCTGCGATATTTTTCTAGCTTCGATTTTTTTCTGCTCTCAAGCAGAGTCCACGAATGCCACACGCAGGTAACGCAAACCGTTGGGCAGCCTCACTAAAAAGAGGGAATCCATTCAAAAGGAAAAACGATGAAAGCGGTTTACAAAACCAAACAAACAAAGTTAATCTCGGCTCTAGTTACCACTCTAATTTTATTTTTTGTGGCTTCTTGGTATGTTTACCAAAATCGATGTCATTTTATATCCTGTACTTATGCTTCCTGGGAAACAATTCAGGCTATTGTCTTTGCTCAAGCCAATGATGATACAAGAATTGATCATGTGATTGCACGTCCATCAAAGTGGAATAATTACTCTGAGTCAGGTCCAGCCTTTATAGATATTGACATAGGATATTGGACCAAATTGGCAGATGGAACTGGCGCTGGAGATATGACATACCGTCTCGAATCCATCCAATTCGATGACAAAACATTAGCTACTCAACATTATCTCGCAGGAAGTTTAACAAGTGAACCTCCATCTTTAGAAAGTCAGGAAATTCTAAAAAGAGTAAAACTACATCCACGCGATGCTTTTGTTATAACTTGGAAGTTAGCGCAAAACGAATTACAACTTGATCCAAAAAGTCTAACTATTGTTGCCTCCCTTCTTACTTTTGATGAAGCCAATAATGATGCACATGAGTCCATATGGCATATATTCTATGGCGATAAACTAGATTATTATGTTGATGCTCAAACAGGTGAAATTATTTCAACACAAAAATGGCCGTAATGTATTGCAAAACCCGCCCAACACCGCGTGCACTGGACAGGTGGGAGTCTGCGGCTTTTTCAGGCATTTTCCTCGCTTCGAGTTTATACTGCTCCCAAGCAGAGTCCACGCCTGCGGCATAAGTCCACAAACACAAACCAT
>JAVBXV010000362.1 GCA_030824405.1 Anaerolineales bacterium
GTTGCAAATAAAACAGGTTATCAGATCAGCGAACATTGGGTTCAACTTTTTGGTTTGTGCCCAGCCTGCCGCGTGGATTAAAAAAACTTATCCTTCATCAAATGGTGGGGGATAAAAAATAGGAGTTTCAAATGAAAAGGATTTTCAATACCAGTAGCGCGACTTTAATCCTTGCGCTTCTTTTCTTAACCGCTTGCGGTTCTGCTCCACAAAGCACAGACAACGCTGTGAAAGTGCTCGCCTCAACCTTTGTTCTGGCAGATATTGCCCAAAATGTAGCAGGTGACCGTCTGCAAGTGGATGCATTGCTGCCGCTCGGCGCAGACCCGCATGCCTATCAGGCTGCTCCTTCCGATGTGGCGAAGATCGCAGAAAGTGATCTGTTGATCCTCAACGGCGTTGAGTATGAACATTTCATTGAGCCGTTGCTGGAGAACGCGGGCGGCGAACGTTTGGTGATCGAAGCGACGGCTGGCTTGGAGCCGCATCAGATGGAAGAACATGCCGACGAAGCAGAAGCAGGTACAGGCGATGAGCATGAAGCGGGTGATCCGCATATGTGGCTGGACCCAAACCTCGTCATCACTTATGTGGAAAATATCCGCGATGGGTTGATCGAAGTGGACCCTGTGGGCGCGGAAATTTACAAAGCGAATGCGGATGCGTACATTGTGCAGCTCAAGGGTCTGGATGCGTGGATCGTGGAGCAGGTGAAGACGGTACCTGTTGAGCGCCGCTTGCTAGTGACAAATCATGAGGCGCTGGGATATTTTGCCGACCGCTATGGCTTTGAAATTGTGGATACGATCCTGCCGAGTTTTAGTTCTGAGGCGGGCGCTTCTGCACAGGAAATTGTTGCCAGTATTGAGGTTGTAAAGGCTTCGGGGGCTCCTGCTATTTTCCTTGGAGATGTGGAGAATGCTGATCTTGCCAGCCAGATCGCAGGCGAAACGAATGCAAAGGTGGTGGCCGACCTGCATCTCGAATCATTAACTGATGGCGCACCTGCTGCCACGTACATTGATATGATGAAGCATAATGTTTCGCTGATCGTGAAAGCCTTGCAGCAGGATTAAAATATTTACGGAATAGGTAAGGGCGCTCAATCACAGGTCGCCCTTAAAAATGATATGACACATACACCTCATCGTCTTGAAATTGAAAATGTTGATATCGGTTATGGAGACAAGATCGTTTTGCGCGATCTGTCTTTTCAAGTGCCGCATGGCGCACGCGTGGCGGTTGTGGGGCCCAACGGCGCGGGCAAATCCACCTTGTTTAAGGCATTGGTGGGAATTCTGCCATTGAAAAGCGGACGCATCTTGATCCATGGAGAGTCGTTGGGCACGCACAAGGATTGTGTTGCCTACGTGCCGCAGCGCGAAGATGTGGATTGGCGCTTCCCCGTTACTGTGCAGGACGTGGTGATGATGGGGCGTTTTGGTCAGATCGGCTGGTTGAGCCGTCCGTCTTTGCGTGATAAACAGTTGGTGGCAAAGAGCCTCGAGCAAATGGGAATTTCAGATCTGGCCGCGCGCTCGATCGGTGAATTATCTGGCGGGCAGCAGCAGCGGGCGTTTTTAGCACGCGCCATTGCGCAGGAACCTCACATCCTTTTGATGGATGAACCTTTTACAGGTGTGGATGTCACCACGCAGGAAGTGACTCTCAACCTGCTGGAATATTTACAGACTCAACAAGTGACCACCATTATTTCCACGCATGATCTTAATCTCGCGGCTTCGCGTTTTGATCTTGTCCTTTTGGTGAATCATCGGCTGATCGCGTACGGCACGCCGCAGCAGGTTTTCACCAAGGAGCATCTTGCCAGCGCGTTCGGTAATTCATTGCTCGTGATGGAAAACGGCATGATGCTGGTGGACGAATGTTGTCCGCCGGATGAAGTCCATACCCATGTGGAGGCCAAATGAACTGGCTTCTTGAACCACTTGCCTATCAATTCATGCAGCGCGGGTTGCTTGCCTCCGTCATCGTGGGTGTGTTGTGCGCGGTGATGGGAACGTATGTTGTGCTGCGCGGCATGGCTTTCCTTGGCGACGCGATGGCGCATGCGATCCTGCCTGGGGTGGCTGTCGCTTATTTGTTCGGAGGCAACTTACTGGTCGGGGCGGGAGTCGCGGCGGTGCTGGTCGCATTGAGTATTGGCTTCTTTTCGCGTCAGGGACAGATCAAAGAGGATACCGCCATTGGCATCCTTTTTGCGGCGGCGCTTTCTCTGGGTGTGGCGTTGATCAGTACCATGCAAACGTATGCGGTGGACCTTTCGCATATTTTGTTCGGCAATGTGCTGGGCGTGAGCCCTGCCGATCTTTGGATGATCGCCATTCTGAGTTTGCTTATTCTATTGATCGTTGGATTGTTTTATAAACCTTTCCTCGTCATCTCGTTCGATCCCGTTCTTGCCGCGACCCTGCGCCTGCCCGCTGAACTACTGCGGAATCTCATGCTGGTACTGTTGGCGTTGACGGTGGTGGTCTCCTTGCAAACCGTGGGAGTCAGTCTTGCGGCGGCCATGCTGGTGACACCTGCGGCGACGGCCTATTTGCTCACGCGCCGCTTATGGCCGATGATGCTGGTCTCTGCATTGATCGGTGCTGTTTCTTCTGTGATCGGTTTGTATCTTAGCTATTATTTCAATATTGTCTCTGGCTCTGCGATAGTACTAACGGCTACCGCCATTTTCCTGCTCGGATTCTTGTGGAAACGAACGAAGTCCATATAATTAAAGCGTCGTTTATCAATCAATCACAGGAGACTTATAAAATGGCGCTTATCGAAACTTCCATAAAAATTAACGCAACCCCCGAGAAGATCTTTTCGCATGTTGCAAGCCTGGACAGCATGAAGAGTCAATATGTTGTCAGCGTTGAAGCAGATGGCCCGATCAAACTCGGCACGAAGATCAAGATCAAGGTCAAATCCACCACAGGTGTGCAGAACGAGATCGTTTCTGAAGTGATCGCCTATGAAGAAAATAAAAAGTTTGGCACCAAAACTTTTGCAGCCCCGCCCGCGTCAGACGTGGTCAGCACCTACATCCTCGAAGCGGATGGCGGCGCCACAAAAGTGACCATGCAGACCGAAGCCACACTCATGCCCGCAGGAATGCCCAGCATGCCTGGTATGGAAGATATGATCAAGAAGCAGATGGTGGCAGGCTATGAGACCGCTCTGGCCGCATTGAAGAAAACCATCGAAGGGTAACTTTTATTGGTAACTAAAACCATCCCGTTGAGATTTCTCGACGGGATGGTTTTTTTATTGCAGGGAAAAATCAGCACCCGAACAGAGGCGAAACAAGCTGAAATTATGATTAGATGCTTAATTTTGCATCAGAAGTTCGGTATTTTTTACGACAAGCGGTAGAATATTGTCCATGCGAAACAAAATCAACCACATCTTCCCGTCCATATTTTTACTTGTATTTATTCTTTCTTCCTGTTCCTCGTTTGCCCCCGCATCCACGGCAACGCCCACATCCACACAAACACCCACGGCTACTTTTACACCGCAGCCTACTTTTACATTAACGCCTTCTCCTACTCCCATCCCTGCACCAGAGCGGGCAACCTACACCCTCAACACCACCATTGATTATGACGCGCACACTGTTGTTGTGGATGAGACCATCGTCTATCCCAACCACACAGGCGGGCAACTCAGCGCATTGGTGCTGGCTGTTGAACCCAATCTCTGGCCTGGCAGTTTCACCCTCACTGGTGTTTCCATTGACGGAACTCCGATCACAACCTACACGCTCAACGGTCAGCGTTTGGATATTGCACTTGCTTCCTTCTTCCAGCCCGAACATGTGATAACGATCAACGTTCAATACTCGCTCGTGCTGCCCTTTGCCGAGCAGGAAGATCCTGGCGTTTCCCGTCCGCGTATTTATGGATATACCAACCGTCAGTTGAACCTGACCAACTGGTATCCATTTGTTGTGCCGTACATCAATGGCGAATGGGTCATTCACGAACCGTGGTTTTATGGCGAACACCTTGTTTATGATGCGGCTGATTACGAAGTCAATCTAAAATTTGCAGACCCCGCCACCGCGCCGATTGTAGCCGCCAGCGGTTTCCCCGAACCTCAGGCAGATTCCACCCGCTACACAATTACATCTGTAAGAACTTTTGCGCTTGCCGCCAGCCGTGATTTTCAGGTCTCCAGCGTGCAGGTTGGGGATGTGACCGTCTCAAGTTATTACTTCGCATTAAGTGACATTGGCGGTCAGGCCGCCTTAAAAGCCAGCGCTGAAGCCGTGCAGGTATTCAGCCAGCGCTATGGGCCGTATCCGCACAAAACGCTTTCGCTGGTGATGGGTGATTTCAACGACGGCATGGAATACTCCGCCTTCTTTTATCTCAGCCGTGATTTTTATGGCAGCCTATACGATGGCACGCCCGCGAACTATCTCACGTTTGTAGCAGTACATGAGACCGCGCATCAATGGTGGTTTGAACAGGTGGCCAATGATCAGGCGCAGCAGCCCTGGCTTGATGAAAGTCTCGCCACCTATTCGGAGCGCATCTATTATGAAAACACCCGCCCCGATCTTCTTTCGTGGTGGTGGATCTATCGCATTGATATTTACAGCCCGCAGGGTTTCACAGATATTCCCATTTATGACGGGCAGGGCTTCCGCACCTACACCAACGCGTCTTATTTCCGCGGCGCGCATTTTCTCGAAGACCTTCGCACTCGCATTGGCGACGAAGCCTTCTTCGCCTTCCTTCAGGATTACCTTGCTCAGGGCCGCGGCAAGATCGTCACCTCCGATGATTTCTTCCGCATCCTGCGCACGCACACCAGCACAGATTTTTCTGATCTCATCCGCCAGTATTTCCAGAACACCTATTGATGCATCGTAGAATCCCGCCCAAACTTTTTTTTGGATGGAATCCCTTAAGGGCGATTTCCTTCGTTTTGCTTTTAACTTTTCTATCTGCCTGTGCCTCGCCCACACAGACTCCGCCTCAATTCCCAACCTTCATTCTGGTGACACAAGACCCGAATTCTTCGCCCACGCCGACGCCTTTTCAACCTTCCGCGTTGGGTGATACCCCCGTCCCATCCTTCACGCCTGAGACGGTGATGCCTGCCACGTTTACATTTACGCCTGCGCCTACTTTTACATTTACCCCTCCCCCAGCAACACAGCAGCCCTCTGCAAATACCAGCGTGCCCCAACCGTCCACGCCTTCGCGCACCAATTACATCCTCTACGCCACTCTTGATTTTGACGCCCGCACTGTGAATGTGGACGAGACCATCCGCTATTACAACAACACAGGCGTAGTGTTGTCTGATGTAGTGTTGTCTGTTCAGCCTAATCAATATGGCAGCGCTTTTGTGTTGAACTCTGTGACACAAGACAGCAGCGCGTTGACGTCCTTCAGCCTTAACGGTCAACGTCTCACGTTGACCTTGCCCCAGGCTCTTCAACCCAACGCAGCCACAACATTTACACTGAATTTCAAACTCAACCTGCCAGCCAAAGGCGCAGGTATCTTCGGCTATGACTTCAACCAGATCAACCTCGTGGACTGGTATCCGTTCGTCGTGCCATACAGCGGCGGCTGGACATTGCATGATCCCATGCCTTTTGGCGAACATCTTGTCTATGATTCCTCTGACATTGAATTGAATATCAAATCAGGCGCAGACGTGATCTTTGCGGCCAGTGCCCCTGCGGAGCAAAACGGCGAATGGACTCGTTATCGGTTGTACGGTGCGCGTACGTTCACTGTCTCAGCGAGTGACGAATTCCTCGTCAGTGAATCAGCCGTCGGGTCGGTTGCGATCCGCTCCTATTATTTCGACGGCTACAAGGCGGCAGGTGAGTCGATCTTGTATTCGGCGGTTCAGGCAGTCAGTATCTATTCCGCCAAGTTTGGTGAGTATCCCTATCAATCGCTTGCCATTGTGCAGGTGGATATTCACGATGGGCAGGAATATGACGGGTTGGTATTTCTGGCTTCCGATTTTTACGGTCAATATGGCGGCGGAGCGAAAAATAATTTAACGACCATCGGCGTTCACGAGATCGCGCATCAATGGTGGTTTGGGTCGGTGGGCAGTGACCAGGCGCTCGAGCCGTGGCTCGATGAAGCCATGTCTGCTTATAGCGAAAGACTTTTCTACGAATATAACTATCCCCGCTATGGGGATTGGTGGTGGCAATTCCGCGTGGACTATTTCGGCCCGAGCGGCTATGTGGATACGCCGATCTATAACTGGGGTTCGCAACGGGCGTACGTCAATGCTGTCTATTTGAATGGCGCACATTTCATCGAAGATCTGCGCGTGCGCATGGGCGATGATAATTTCTTCCGCTTCCTGAAAGACTACGCCTCCAAATATGCGCGCGGACATGTGACAGGCTACGACTTCTTCGCCACCGTGCGCGCCAACACCAACGCAGATGTCAGCGATTTGATCGCCGAGTATTTTTCCCAGTCTTATTAATCTTCCATAAGAATCCCTGCCCGTTTATTGACTCATTCATATTTGTAACTATAATGGTTACAAATATGAACACCAATCAACGTTTTGCAATTTCGATCCACGCACTCACATTGCTTGCTTCAAGCAGTACTCCGCTCACTTCAGGGATGATCGCCAGCAGTGTCGATACCAACCCTGTTGTCATCCGCCGCACGATGGCAAGTTTGCGCGAGCATGGGCTGGTTGAATCAAAACCAGGCGCGCATGGCGGCTGGAAACTTTTGCGCGAGCCTGCACAAATTGGGTTGTACGAGGTCTATCGCAGTCTCGATGAAGTGAATGTGTTGACCGTTCATGGACACCCCAATAAATTCTGCCCTGTTGGGGGGAACATCACTGGCGTGTTACAGGCTGTGTTTGATGATGCCCAATCTAAAATGGAAAAAGCACTTGGTAACTACACCATTGCAGATGTTCTGAAAGATGTCCGCAAGAAAGCGAATCGATCAGTATGAATCGGCCGTACACTTTCATCAACGTGGCTGTCACTGCAGATGGCAAGATGGACACTTTCGAACGCAAAGGGTCTGCGATCTCCTCTAAAAAAGACAAGGAGCGTGTGGATCAATTGCGCGCTTCTGCAGATGCGATTCTCGTCGGGGGGCGAACGCTGCTCGGCGAATTGCCCAAGCTGACGGTTAAGAGCGAAGCGCTGCGTGAGGGCAGAATCCAGCGCGGGCTTTCGCCAAACCCAATTAAGGTGGGAGTGGTTACTCGGGCAGACATTCCGCTTGATTCTGATTTTATTAAGGCAGGGCCTGCGCGAGTGGTAATATTTACAACGTCGCAGACATCTATATTAAGTATCGAGAATTTGCGCGCACTGGGTGTGGAAGTATTTGTGGACGATGCGCCGCGTGTTGACCTGAATAAAATGATGCTCACGTTGAAGAAGATCGGCGTGGATCATTTGATGGTGGAGGGCGGCGGCACGATGAATTTTGAACTCATTCGTTTGGGACTCGTGGATGAAATACTTGCATACGTTGCGCCGATGATCTTTGGCGGCACGGCATCTCCAACACTGGCAGATGGCCTGGGCGTTGCGCGTGATGCCGCGCTCGAATTGAAATTAATGGATGTTGAAAAATGGGAAGACGGCGGGGTCTTTCTACGATACAAATTATAGGGCGGGATGTACTCCCGCTCAACGGAGATAACATGACTACATTTACACATGAACAAATACAACTTTTGTTGGACGAAAACTGCTGCCACGAATGCGAAGGCGTTGGCGTGGATGGTGTGTGCGTAAAGATCGAAGCCATTGCAGAACTGCCTTCACGCTTTGGCGATTTTCATATCGTGGCTTTTTCGAACAACCGCGATGATAAAGAGCATGTTGCCATTATCAAGGGCGAAGTGCTAGGCGCAGAAAACGTGCCCGTGCGTTTGCATTCCGAATGTTTGACAGGTGATGTGATCGGCTCATTGCGTTGTGATTGCCGCGATCAATTGGAAGCTTCCTTAAAGAAAATTGGCGAAATGGATAAAGGCATTGTCTTGTATCTTCGTCAGGAAGGCCGCGGCATTGGGCTCACCAATAAGATCCGCGCATACAGTTTGCAGGATCAGGGCCTTGATACCGTGGAAGCGAACCTTGCGCTTGGCTTCCGTGATGATGAACGGGATTACGCCATTGCCGCGCACATGCTTCACTCGCTGAAAGTGCAGTCGATCAATTTGATGACCAACAACCCGAAGAAAATTTCCCAGCTTGAACAATACGGCATCACGGTCAACGAGCGCATTCCGCATATTTTGCCGAGCAATGAATACAATCGTTTTTATCTTGAAACCAAGGCTGCCAAATCTGGTCACATGATCGATTTTCACGGCAAGCCGCATCTCGAAGAACAAAGCGACAAACCCATTGTGCAAGGCATGACCGAATCACAAGTCAAGGCGATGTATGACTAACCCTTCGCCCAGGACCATCGTCATCACGGGCGCAACGGGCGTACTGGGAAACCTTGTCTCAAAAACATTTGCGGCACAGGGTCACAACATTGCACTACTCGATCGCGATCAAATTAAATTGGATGTCTTAACTGGTGATTTGAACCTGCCCACTGAAAGACTCTACGCCCGAACCATTGACCTGCTCGACGCACAAGCGCTTCGCGACTCAGCCGAAGCTGTTCTTTCCAAATTTGGCAGTGTCCACGCTTTGATCCACCTCGTCGGCGGTTGGACAGGCGGCAAGACCATCCCTGAAGCCAGCGCCAGCGATTTTGAATCCATGCTCAACCAACACGCGTGGACAACCTTCAACCTGCTGCAATCTTTTGCACCGCACATCGCCGCCAGCAAATGGGGACGGGTGTTGATCGTGTCGATGCCTGTGACGATACACCCCGCCGCGAAGATGGCATTGTATGCCGCCGCCAAATCTGCACAGGAAAGCCTGGTGTTAACCCTGGCCGAAGAATACAAGGAAAGTGGATTGACCGCGAATGTGATCCACGTCAGATCGATTGACGTGATAGGCGAGGGCAAAGGTACAACGCCCGCCGAGATCGTTTCTGCAATGGAGTATCTCTTCACTGATAAAGCCAATAAAGTGAACGGAGCCAGAATTCCGTTATACTAGCGCGATGCAAAGCCAAACCATACAAACCAATAACATCAACCTGCATGTACTGACCGACGGACCTGAAAACGGGACGGCGGTCATTTTATTGCATGGCTTTCCCGAGTTTAGCTATGGCTGGAGAAAACAAATCCCAGCCCTGGCGGCAGCGGGATTTCGAGTCATTGTCCCAGACCAGCGCGGATATAACCTGTCTGATAAGCCAAAGGGAATTTCCTCCTACGATGTGGATATTCTCGCGAAGGATGTGATTGGCTTGCTCGATCATTTCGGGTTGGACAAGGCGTTTCTCGTTGGGCATGATTGGGGCGCGGTCGTGGCGTGGACTGTGGCGTTGAATCACCCCGAGCGTTTGAAGAAACTTGTCATTCTGAATGTGCCGCATCCTGATGTGATGACTGACTTTGTTCTGCGTGACCCTGCCCAACGTAAAAAATCATGGTATGTGTTCTTCTTTCAGATCCCTGTGTATGTGGAGTGGATATTAAGCAGGAATAATTTCCATAACATGGCGCGCATGCTGGTGGGTTCGGGGCGCAAGAGCACCTTCACCACGCAGGATCTGGCGGAGTATAAAAAAGCCTGGTCACAGCCTGGCGCGATGACGGGGATGTTGAATTGGTATCGTTCGGTTTTTCGACGCGGCTTGCGTCACACGTTTGGCAAAAAGAATCCCGCGCGGCGGGTAACTGTCCCGACATTGATGTTGTGGGGAAAGCAGGACGTGGCGCTCAGCGAGAAAATGGTTCAACCTTCCATTGATCTGTGTGATGACGGGAGAGTTGTGCTCTTTGAAAAGTCCACGCATTGGGTGCAACATGATGAAGCAGATGCGGTGAATCAAAACTTGATCGAATTCTTGAGGTAGTTCATGCCGATTCTTGCTCTTGTTTTGCTGTTCCTGTCCGCGTCCATGCATGCGGTCTGGAATTTTTTGCTTAAGAGTTCGGAAGAGAAATATATTGCCATGGGCTGGCAGGTGATCTTGAGTGGAATATTTTCCACTGTGTTGATCTTCTTCACGGGTCTGCCCCCGCGCTCGATGTGGTTTTTTGCGATCGTGAGTATGCTCCTTGAAGCGGTCTATTTTATTTTGCTTTGCATTGCCTATAGTGACCATGATTTTTCGCTGGTGTATCCGATCGCACGTGGAGCCGCTCCCGCTTTGCTGGTGTTGTGGTCTGCCATCTTTTTGCGTGAGCAGTTGACGGTGGGCGGGTATGTGGGTCTGGCCCTGATCACTGGCGGTATGATGGTGATCGGCGGCACTACACTTTGGCATAGCAACGGAGAGAAGCCGCATTTGCGCGGCATCCTCACTGCCTTGTCTGTGGCGTTGATCATTTCGATCTATACATTCGTGGATGGCTACGCCGTCAAGAACGGACCTGCCCTGCCGTATGGATTGTCCATGTTTGTGATGGTGCCGTTCGTGACCACACCGTATCTTGTGCGCAGTTATGGATGGGATTCGTTTGCCCGTGTGTGGAAAAAGAATCGTGGATATTTATTGATCGGCGGCGTGTTGGGGCTGGTGGCATATATGCTGGCGCTGTTTGCGTACACGTTTGCTCCGCTCAGTTATTCGGGCGCGATCCGCGAGGTGAGCGCAGTGATCGGGGCCTTCCTTGGTTGGCGATTCTTGAAAGAGGAAATGGGCGGCGTGCGCGTGCTGGGCTCTACGATCGTGTTCGTGGGGGTGATGGTGATCGCGATCTTTGGCGGAGCTGCGTCCTGAGCAAGCAGTCGAAGAATGTGCCGCTAAAAATTTTAATAGGTGAATAATATGGCTGAACAAGTATTTCCTGAACCAACCGTAGGGGTATTTATTTTCAACAAGGCGGGCGAATTGCTTTTGTTGAAGAGTCACAAATGGCCGGGCAAGTATGTTATCCCGGGCGGGCATGTGGAGTTGGGCGAGCGGCTCGAAGAGGCGGCGATCCGCGAGGCGAAAGAGGAAACGGGGCTGGATATTTACGATCTGAAATTTGTCAATTTTCAGGAGTTTATTTTCGACCCGTCTTTCTGGAAACAACGTCACTTCATTTTTTTCGATTACGCTTGCAAGGCAGATTCTCTCGAAGTTAAATTAAATGATGAGGCCGAGGAGCATGCGTGGGTTAAGTTGGAAGCGGCACTTCATCTGCAGTTGGATACGTATACGCGCACTTCCGTCGAATTAATTATTAAAGGAAATTTGTCATAATATCCGTAATACTTAAAGAGGTTGCGGTACGGCCTGAAAATGGGTAAGATAGAGATGCCATGATATTACAGTTTGGCATCAACCTTTTTGGCATTTATTTGCCGTGAGTCAGTACGCCTGACGGGTACAAACGTACCTGTCAGGCTTTTTTTATCTCTACATAAGGAGAAAGAATGCAGACACCCTGGGAATATCGTTTCGCTCATCGTATGCAAAAAATGGGGAGTTCGGTAATTCGTGAGTTGTTGAAATTTACAGAACAGCCCGATATCATTTCGTTCGCGGGCGGCTTGCCCGCGCCTGAGGTTTTCCCTGTGAAGGAATTTCAGGATGCATGTAATTATGTACTGACAGAGCAGGGCGCGCGGGCGTTGCAGTATGGCGCCACGGAAGGATACATGCCCCTGCGTGAAATGATCGCGCGCCACACAGGTCGCTACAGCGTGAATATCTCTGTTGATAATATTATGATCACTTCGGGTTCGCAGCAGGCTTTGGATTTTCTTGGCAGGCTGTTCATTAATCGTGGTGATTATATTGTGGTGGAATCGCCCACGTATCTGGGCGCGCTGCAGGCGTGGAATGCATACGGGGCGCAATATATTTCCGTGCCTTCGGATGAAGACGGCATGATCATGGATAAACTGGAGGAAGCGCTTCGGATCGGACCGAAGTTCATTTACGTGCTCCCGAATTTTCAGAACCCTTCAGGCGCAACCATGAGTCTGGAGCGCCGCAAACGATTGATCCTGCTTGCGGACCAGTACGGTGTGCCGATCGTTGAGGATGATCCGTATGGACAGTTACGTTACGATGGCGAGCATATTCCATCTGTGGTGTATCTGGATAGCCGCTATCGAAACGATGGGGCTGAGACACGCGAATATACTGGCAATGTGATCTATCTCAGCACATTCTCGAAATTGCTTGCGCCAGGGCTGCGGTTGGCCTGGGTGGTTGCGCCTCCGCAGGTGATCCGTAAACTGGTGATGACGAAACAGGCCGCTGATCTGCACACGTCCTCTTTCAACCAGCATGTGGCTTATGAAGTGGCGAAAGGTGGATTTCTGGATGAGCATGTCAAGTTGATCCGCTCCACATATAAAGAACGCCGTGATGTGATGCTTGAAATGATGGACGAGATGTTCCCGCCTGAAGTGCGTTGGACAAAGCCGCTGGGCGGCATGTTCCTGTGGGGAATGATGCCCGAAGGTGTGGACGCGGCAGAAGTTTTGAAGGAAGCGCTTGTCCGCAAGGTGGCTTTTGTGCCTGGCGCAGCCTTCCACCCGAACGGCGGCGGAGCAAATACCATGCGCTTGAATTTCTCTTTCTCGTCCCCCGATGTGATCCGTGAAGGCATTACAAGGTTGGGAACCACCCTGAAGGAAGTACTGGCGAAGAACGGTTATCATAAGTAAATAAAAAATAATAA
>JAVBXV010000093.1 GCA_030824405.1 Anaerolineales bacterium
TGTATGCCACCCAGCGTGACCCCTCCTTTATTGTGGGTGGCACGTTGAATAATATGAAAGTCAACGCCCACGCTGGCAAGGGAAACGCCTTTGTGATCGAAGCGGATGAATACGACCGCATGTTCCTTGGCTTGAAACCGCAGATCGAAGTCATTACCAATCTCGAACATGATCACCCTGATATTTATCCCACTTTCGAAGAAATGTACGCAGCCTTCCAAAGCTTTGTAGACCTGCTCCCTGCGGATGGAACCTTGATCGTCTGCGCAGAGGACGATGGCGCAGCGACCTTGCTTACCCACGCCCGCAGAAAAAATTTGAGCGTGGTCTCCTATAGCAAGCAGGGTGAGATGACCATCAACAGCCCGCAGTGGATGCAGGCTCGTACGATGAAGCCCAATGATCGCGGCGGTTACGATTTCACAGCCATGACCAACCTGGGCGCGTCTTTCTCGAAAACGATCCGTGTTTCATTGCAGGTTCCTGGTGAGCATAACGTGCTCAATGCTTTGGCTGCTTTATCTGTGGCGGCAGTGATGGGACTTCCTTTGCAGGAAGCTGGCGATGCCTTGAGTGAATTTACAGGTACAGGTCGCCGCTTTGATGTGCGTGGTGAGAAAAATGGTGTGCTCGTGGTGGATGATTATGCTCATCACCCCACAGAGATTCGCGCAACGTTATCCGCGGCGAAGGCACGCTATCCAGGTCGTCGTATTTGGGCAGTTTGGCAGCCGCATACCTACTCCCGCACGCAGACGTTGTTCCTCGAATTCTCGCGCGCCTTCAAAGATGCAGACGAGGTTTTGGTGACAGAAGTCTACGCCTCACGCGAGCCGAAGCAGGAGTTTTCATCTGCTGAAGTGGTCAGCGCCATGCCGCATGCGTCTGCTCGGTACACAGGTTCTTTGGAGAACACAACGGCGCATCTGCTTAAGAATGTCCATTCTGGTGACGTAGTGATCGTGCTTTCCGCAGGAGACGCAGACCAGGTCAGCGCGAATGTGTTGAAGAATTTATAGGTAGGTTGACATGTCTGAAGAAAAGAAAAAACAATTTAAACCAGTTAATGTGATGGCTTTGCCGCCATTGAAGATGCCGTTGATGCAAGTGAACGAAGAACGCGCGAATAAAAAGAAACAACAGCCAGCAGTGAATTCGCAAACACAGGATGCTGTTGTGGACGAAGATGCATTGAAGAAGATCATTGAACACCTGGAGCAAAAGAAGAGCAAGTAGATCAAGACCATGATGAATATACAAAGCATTCCCGTTGAGTTATTACGCGCTGAATTTGGCGATGCCGTGCAGGAGAATATTCTCCTTGCACCGTACACGTCTGCGCGGATCGGCGGGCCTGCAGATGTGCTGCTCACGGTCAAGTCTGCGGATGAGTTGGCGCGTGCCATGCAATTCATTTGGGAAAAAGAGATTCCCTATTACATGCTGGGCGGCGGCTCGAATGTGTTGATCAGCGACCGTGGTATTCGCGGCGTGGTGGTTTTGAATCGGGCGAAGGAAGTGCGCTTCGAAAGCGGCGACCAGCCTCAGGTCTGGTGTGAAGCGGGAGTCATCTTTAGCAATCTGGCGAATCGCTGTGCGTCCAAAGGTTTCGCGGCGTTGGAGTGGGGAGCTACTGTCCCCGGTACGATCGGCGGCGCGGTCTATGGAAATGCAGGCGCGTTCGGCGGTGACATGTCGATGAATTTGATCTGGGCTGAACTCTTAACAAAAAATGGCCGCGAAAAATTTTCTGTTGAACAAATGGGATATGGGTATCGCACCAGTATTTTGAAACGCGGCGAGATTAAGGCAATAGTACTTTCGGCTTTGCTTGGATTAAAAAATGCTAAAAAAGAGGATGTCTCTGTTAAAATTGAACAATTCAGCGAACGCCGTAAAGCTACACAACCGCCAGGCGCCAGCATGGGATCAATGTTCAAAAATCCCGAAGGCGATTTTGCTGGCCGTTTGATCGAAGCCGCAGGCTTAAAAGGGACTCGGATCGGCAACGTTGAGATCAGCACGGTACATGGAAATTTTTTTGTAAATCATGGCGAAACCAAAGCGAGTGATGTGCGCCAGTTAATTGATTTAACCATCAAGACTGTAAAAGAAAAACTTGATGTTGAACTTGAGTTGGAAGTTGAGTTGGCAGGAGAATGGTAATTTGAAGAAGCTTCGTGTTGCAGTATTGTTTGGTGGAAGGTCTGGCGAGCATGACGTGTCGCTTATGTCTGCGCGCTCTGTGCTTTCTGTATTGGATGCTGAACGATACGAAGTAATTCAAATTGGTATTACGTTGGACGGCGAATGGCTGACTGGCCCGAATGCGTTGGATGCATTCCAGAATAACAATGTCGCGTCGTTGGATCGTGTCATTCCGCCCACACAGCCTACCGATCATTCTCTGTATGTGACCCGCTCCACGAAGATGGGTGAGAAGTTGGAAACCCTTGCGCGTGTGGACGTGTTCTTCCCAGTTTTGCACGGCACGTTCGGCGAAGATGGAACCATGCAAGGTCTGCTTGAATTGGCAGACGTTGCTTATGTTGGCGCAGGTGTAACAGGTTCATCAGTTGGCATGGACAAAGGCGTGTTCAAGGATGTGATGCGCGCCAATGGAATTCCAATTGTCGAGTCCATGCTTGTGCTGCGCAGTGAAGTTGAAAATGATATTAAAGCGGTCATCGAGAAAGCTGAACGTTTGTTGGGTGGTTACCCGATCTTTGCCAAGCCTGCCAACCTGGGCTCTTCGGTGGGGATCAGTAAATGCAATTCACCATCAGACCTTGGTGAAGGCTTGATGGAAGCCGCTCGTTATGACCGCCGCTTGATCCTTGAACGCGGGGCAGGCGATGCGCGTGAGATCGAAGTCAGTGTGCTGGGGAATGAAGATCCGCAAACCTCTGTGTGCGGTGAAGTATTGCCGAGTCGTGAGTTCTATTCCTATGAATCAAAATATGTAGACGGTACTTCAGGCCTTGAAATTCCCGCTCAAATTCCCGCGGATGTAAGTGAAAAAATTAGAGAATACGCAGTGCTTGCCTATAAAGCAATTGATTGCGCAGGCATGGCGCGTGCAGATTTCTTTGTTGAAAAAGAAACGAACAAAATTTATTTAAACGAGTTGAATACCTTGCCAGGCTTTACTTCCATTAGCATGTATCCAAAATTGTGGCAGGCCAGCGGGCTGTCTTATGCCCAACTGGTCGACCGCTTGATCGAGCTTGCGCTTGAGCGCAAGGCACAGCGCGACCACAACCAGCATCGGAGGACATCATGAGTGAAAAGCGTGATGTAAGCCGTGCTGACGCCGTCCGTGCCCGCCGTGCACAGCGTTCTGCAAAAGAACTGGAACAGACCACCAAGCGCGCGGTCAAACCAGTCAAACTGACCAATACAATTTCCGCGCGTGTGGATACCAGTCAAATGGTAGGCAAGCGCGTGGATAAACTCAGACGCGCAGACAGCACCCGTCGTCGTTTTAATGTTGCATTGGGTCTGCCTCACATTACATTACACAATCCAACGAGCCAGGTTGCCCGTCCGTTTGGAACCTGGAGACGCGTTTCATTGATCATCGCCCTGTTGTTGGGCACAGCCCTGTACCTCGCGTGGACCCTTCCTTACTTTCACATTCCTGCCGCAACCATTCTTGGCAACAATCGTTTGAGCAGGGAAGAGATCAACATGGTGTTGGGTGTCACAGGTCAATCGGTTTTTCTTGTGCAGCCTGAAGATGTGGCCACTCGTTTGCGCTTGAATTATCCAGAGTTGGCTTCGGCGCAAGTGAATGTCTATTTGCCGAACCATGTCTACGTTACGGTCACTGAACGCCAGCCCGTCATCCTTTGGCAGCAGGGCGAAGGCTTCACCTGGATCGATGCAAGCGGTGTGGCGTTTCGTCCACGCGGCGATGCCAGCGGATTGATCCCCGTCATCGGCCTTGCAACGCCGCCTGTAGGAAATGCATCATTGGATGACTCGCTCAGCCCGCCAGCCTACATGCAAAAAGAATTGGTGGATGCAATTCTCGTTCTTGCTCCGAGCGTGCCTGCTGGCTCAACCCTGACATTCGACCCCGCTGACGGTTTAGGCTGGACAGATGCTCGTGGTTGGAAAGCCTACTTTGGCTTGAGTGCACAGGACATGCCTTTGAAAGTACGTGTGTACCAATCTCTTGTGGATTCGCTCATAAGCCGAAACAAGACCCCCGAATATATCAACGTCGCGTATCCCGATGCGCCGTATTATCGTATGGCCGAACAACCTAGTACTGAATTCGAGCCAGCAATAGAAGATGGACAATAAGTAACATGGATGAGATCGTCGTAGGTATTGATGTAGGCACGACCAAGGTTTGCACCCTCGTTGGGCGCGTGGAGAATTCAAAGACCATGCGTATTCTCGGCGTGGGCATTGAACCTTCTGATGGGATTCGCAAAGGAATTATTGTGGATCTGCCTGCTGCCTCTCAAGCGATCAAACGCTCCGTGGAGAAAGCAGAACACACTTCTGGGATGGAGATCACAACTGCATTGGTGAGTCTCGCAGGGGCGCATGTCTCTTCGGTCAATAGCCGTGGCGCGGCAGGTATCCCTGGCGGCGTGATCGATGCCATTGATGTGGCGCGCGCACTCGAACAGGCGCAGGCAGTTGCCATTCCGCATGACCGCGAGATCATTCATGTTATTCAACGCGGCATCTCAGTAGATGGACAGGAAGGCGTGCGCACTCCAGTGGGAATGCACGGCTTCAAACTTGAAGTGGAAACTCACATCATTACCGCGGCAACGGCCACAGTCGATAATCTTCGTCAGTGTGTCAGTGCGGCGGGTGTGAATATTCAACAATTTGTTTTGAACCCGCTTGCTTCAGCAGAAGTGGTTTTGACCGAGCAGGAACGCCAGATGGGTGTGGCGGTTTGTGATATTGGCGGCGGCACCACAGACCTGGCGATCTACGTCAATGGTGATGTGTGGCACACGATGGTTCTTGCAGTGGGCGGCAATCACGTCACACAGGATGTTGCTCACGGATTGCGCTTGCCCGTGTCTCAGGCTGAGGATGTGAAGAAGCAGCAGGGGCATGCCATTCGGTCCGATATTGGAAGCGAAGAATTCTTCACCATTCGTCCCTTCGGTGAAGACAAGGATGTCCGCATTAACAAGCAGGATCTGGCTCACATCATCGAAGCCCGCATTGAAGAAACTTTTGGTCTTATCTTGCAGGAGATCAAACGTTCTGGCTATGATGGTCTGCTCCCCGCTGGCATGGTGTTGACGGGCGGCACATCTGCATTGCCAGGCATCGCCCGCATTGCAAGTGAAGTGTTGGGAATGCCAGTACGAACTGCACAGCCTGAAAATCTTTCAGGCCTGATCGATAAGTTGAATTCGCCCGCGTATTCCACAAGTGTTGGTTTACTGCGTTGGGCGTTGACCATGCATGAGCATGAAGTGGCAATTACGGGCGGCGGAAAGAACCGTCGCAGATCGAAAGGAGAAGGTATGAATTTTGACTCAATCAAAAATTGGATGAAACGTCTTCTCCCATAACCATAACATCCTCGGTAGTACTTTTGCCGCAGGACGAATCGTGAATTTACCCTGTTTAAAAATCAGATTATCGTTTAAGATTGGCAGATATTCCTTGCCAGGAGGAACAAATGGATACGAATAGAAAACAACAACTACCGTCCGAATCTTTCGCCCGTATCAAAGTCATTGGTGTTGGTGGCGCAGGTCAAAATGCTGTCAACCGTATGATGGAAGAAGGCATTCAAGGCGTGGAGTTCATCGCCGCGAACACAGATGCCCAGGCCCTCACGCTTTCACGCGCTCCCATTCGTGTGCGCCTTGGCGATAAACTCACCCGTGGACTCGGCGCAGGCGGCGACCCTGAAATTGGCCGCAAAGCCGCAGAAGAATCTGCTGATGAACTGTACAACGTGCTCAAAGGTGCGGATATGGTTTTCGTTACTGCAGGTATGGGCGGCGGCACAGGTACTGGTGCGGCTCCCGTGGTTGCGCAAGTTGCAAAAGAATGCGGCGCACTCACCATTGGTGTTGTAACCCGTCCGTTCACTTTTGAAGGCGGCAAGCGCACACAATCTGCTGAAGCTGGCGTGACCAAAATGAAAGAACACGCGCATACGCTCATCTCCATCCCGAATGATCGTTTGCTTCAACTTGCTGATAAAAAATCATCCTTGCAGGATGCCTTCCGCATGGCCGATGAAGTTTTGCATCAGGGTATTCAAGGCATCTCTGAATTGATCACGATCCCTGGTTTGATCAACCTCGATTTTGCAGATGTACGCGCCATCATGTCTGAAGGCGGCGCAGCATTAATGGCAGTCGGTCGCGGCACTGGTGATGACCGTGCCAAGAATGCGGCTGAACAGGCCATCTCCAGTCAACTGCTCGACATCACCATTGACGGCGCGCGCGGCGTGCTCTTCAACGTCACTGGCGGTTCGAACATGACCCTCTTTGAAGTCAATCAGGCCGCGGCCATCATTCGCGAAACCGCACATCCTGATGTCAACATGATCTTCGGTGCAGTCATCGATCCCGAGATGGGCGACGATATTCGCGTCACCGTCATCGCAACTGGATTTGAACGCGCTGGAGTCCCCCGCCGCGCATTGGAGCGCACGCCTCGTACCAACGATAAGCCTGTTTCTGCTTCCAATACGCCTTTTGCTGCCCGCCCGACCGAATCGGTCAGCGTGAACGCGGAATATAAATCCGCAGGCGAGAACAAATCTGCATCACAACCCGCCATCAACAGCGACGATCTGGATGTCCCAACATTCTTGAGAAATAGAAGATAATATTTAGCATTAGGAAATGAAGAGACAGTCACCCTCAAAGGTGACTGTCTCTTTTTGATTCGTGCTAAAATATATTCAATGAAAGCACAACTTCCACACCCCGAACACTATTCCTACTTGAAATATCGTAAACAGGTGCTGAGACAGGTTATTTTGCCTGTTGTCATTTCGGCCTTGTTAATGATCGGCTTGATCGTGTTGATCTGCGTTGCCACCTTCAGCCAGGGCGGGGACGTGGGCCGCTGGGCTGCCATCTCCACGATCTGGATCGTGATCCCGATCATCTTCACAGGCTTGATCGTACTTGCCATTCTGGTGGGACTCATCTACCTGATGGCGCGTGCGCTAAGTGGCTTGCCTTATTACACAGGCATCGCGCAGGATTATGTCCACATTGCGCGTGGATACATCATCCGTGGCGCGGATATGGCCGTAAAGCCCATCATTGCACTTGAAGGTTTTATCGAAAACATCAAAGCATTTTTTGGAAGGATATAAAACATGGAAAATAATAAAGGAAGAACCCTGTTATTCGGTGCGTTGATCGGAGCATTTACGGGGCTGGTTGCCGCCATGCTGCTTAATCGTCGTGCGGAGAGCAGTGAGCGTGAAACCGCCATCACCACTGGTGAAGGGATCAAACTGGGCGCGCTCGTGTTTGGCTTATTGAGGGCAATATCCTCCCTGGGTGATGACTAAAAAATAAACATAAAAATCGACGATGGCATGCGTTTGGGCATGGTCGTCGATTTTTTTTATTCCTGTTAATATAATAATAAAATTGGGGGTAAGGCAGCGTTGGAATATAATAATTGACTGGTTTTGATTTTGTTTTTTCGCTATTTCAAATTCTGTGTACATAATTAACCAAGAAAAGGCATCGCCTGTGGATGACACTTCCTCTAAAAGAGACAGCGATATATCCAGGGTGAGTGAAGAATTACTTCAACTCATGTTCAGAAAGCATGATGCTGTCATGCTTTTGATCGAACCTGTCTCGGGGCGGATCGTTGAGGCGAACCTTGCTGCTGAAAAATTTTACGGCTATCCCCATGAGAAACTCAAGGGGATGCTCATCTGGGATATTAATACCATGGATCCCAAACAGGTGGCCGAGGAGCTTGCGCGGGCAGCGCGTGAAGAACGCAATTATTTTATTTTTTCGCACAGGAAGGCCAATGGCGAGATCAGTATAGTGGAAGTCCACTCTTCGCCGATCATTCTGGATGGAAATCAGATCTTGTTTTCCATTATTCATGATATTACCGAACGTAAACAGATCGAAGATGCATTGCTTGAGTCAGAGGAAAAATATCGTACCCTCGTTGAATCGGCGGATGATTCCATTATTCTCACAGATCTGGAGGGGAAGCACCTGTTTGCTAATTCTGCATATTATTCCAACCTGGGGTATCGATGGATGGAAGATCCCAACCCGGGCGGCTTTGATAATGTTCACCCTGACGATATGCAACAAATAAGAAACGGGATCAAAATGCTGCTCGAAACAGGAACAGGCATGGGTTCGTACCGGGTGCGCCATAGAAATGGGGAATGGGTCTATCGTTCATCAAAATCCACGTTGATCCATGACCGGGCTGGGAAACCTAATTCCATTCTTACCATCTCGCGGGATATTACAGAACAAAAAAAGGCTGAGCTGATCCTCCAGGAGGAAAACCTGGAGCGTAAAAAGATCGAGAGTTCGCTGCGTGCACGCACGAGAGAACTGGAAACTCTTTTTGTCATCTCCACGCATTTAAGCCTGCTGCAAACAGAGGATGAAATGTTCGTTCGTACTGTACGCGAAGTGGAACGGGCGCTTGAATCTGACTCTGTTGCGATTATTTCCCTCGACCCTGAAAACAATCAATTCCGTTTTGCGCATGCGAGCGGCGACCTATCTGCCATGTCTGGCACCACCTGCAATTGTACAGATGGAATTTATAAAACCATTTTGATCGCCCGCCAGTTGTATCAGACAGAGACCCTTTCATCAGACCCGCTCTTTCAGGGAGTCTTTTCCGCGGCACAGGAACTTGGCCCAGCCATGTTCATCCCTCTTTTCTCAAGGGAACAGCCGTTTGGCATTCTGTTGGTTGCTCGCAGAAAAGATAGATATCCGCACTCGCTTGAAGAAATACGCCTGCTTACCACCGTTGGGGAAATGCTTGGGAATGCGGTCAACCGGGTGCGCCTGCATCAGGAAACGATACGCCGCTTTGAGCATTTGCAAACCCTGCGCGCCGTGGACCAGGTCATCGCCAGCAGTATTGATCTGCGCATCACCCTTAATATTTTATTGAATCACGTCATCACGCAGTTGGGCGTTGATGCCGCCTCTGTGCTGCTTTTAAATCCATATCAGAACACATTGCAGTTTGCTGCCTCTCAGGGGTTTCGTACCCGTCAGATCGAAAGCGCCAATGTTCAATTGAATGATGCGTATGCTGGTCACTCTGTGATGGAACGTCGTGTTGTGAAAATCCTTTCACGCGCTGACGTTGTTAAAAATCCATCCTTCGCCCGTTTGTGGGATGAAGAAAAATTTACAGGCTATATATGCGTGCCCTTGATCGCCAAGGGAGAAGTGAAGGGAGTTCTCGAAGTGTATTCCCGTTCGCAATTCTCTCCCGATGAAGAGTGGGTTGAATTTCTTGAAACGCTTGCAGGGCAGGCCGCCATCAGCGTTGATAATACACAGCTCTTCGATGATCTCCAACGTGCCAATGTGGAGCTTGCCATCGCGTATGATGCCACCATTGAAGGCTGGTCGCATGCCATGGATCTGCGTGACAGGGAGACCGAAGGCCACACAAAGCGGGTTACCCAGATCACGATCTCACTTGCAAGGATCATGGGTATACCAGAAAAGGAACTGCTTCATATTCGGCGCGGCGCACTTTTGCATGACATTGGAAAAATGGGTATCCCCGATCATATATTATTAAAGCCCGCCAAACTCACAAAAGAAGAATGGCACATCATGCGTCAACACCCATCCTACGCGCTTGAAATGCTGCAGCCCATTTATTACCTCAGGCACTCCCTGGACATTCCCTATTGCCATCATGAAAGATGGGACGGCACAGGCTATCCCCGTGGATTGAAAGGTGAACAGATCCCGCTTTCGGCGCGTATCTTTGCAGTGGTGGATGTGTGGGATGCCCTCACCACTTCCCGCCCATATCGCAAAGCCATGTCCAAAAAGGAAGTGCTGGCGTATATTAAGAAACAAAGGGGAACTCATTTCGACCCGTACGTTGTTGATGTATTCTTAAAGGAAATCAAAAAACTTTAGATTATGAACACCATCTCAAAACAAACATTTCGACGTTTCCTGCTCGCTTCACAGGCGCTCTGGCCGGGTCCCCGTTTCGAGGGCATTCGCGGCGCTGAATCCGCTCTGAACACCATGCATGCGTTGCAGCTTGACCCATTGACCATGGTGGCGCGCAGCCAGGATATTGCCATGTATGGCCGCGTGTTGGATTACAAGCCAGCTCATTTGCACACACTGGCATATGAACAGCGTAAAGCCTTTGATTATGGCGCATGGCTGGCGATGTATCCAATGCAGGAATTTCCACATTGGCGGGCGGTCATGCCTCGCGTGCAGTCTCATTCGCGGCTGGTTGAGTTTAAGAAAAAATTTCCGAATGCCATGCGCGAAGTACAGGCGGCTCTGCGTGATAATGGCCCCATGAGCAATCGCGATTTCACAGGCGAGAAACTGCAATACTGGAGCTATCGCGGCAGAAAAGAAACCTCACTTGCCCTGTTTTATTCCTGGCTGCTGGGTGACGTGATGATCACCAGCCGCAAAGGCTTTGACCGAATCTACGATCTGTGTGAACGAGTGGTTCCAAAAGAATATAATAAGATTGCAGGCATAAAAGACGCCGAAGATTTCTTCGCCAGAAAGAGCATCGCCTTTCTGGGTACAATGCGTGAAAAGCGCTTTCGCATTTCCTGGGAAGATGCGATCAAAAGGAAAGTCTCGCCAAAGGAAGAGACAAAAAAACTTGCCGAGATGTACGAGCAGAATGTGATCGCCGCCTTGCACGTGGAAGGCATCAAGGAAAAATTGATCACCCTCGCGGAAAATATTCCTCATTTGGAAGAGCTTGAATCGGGCAGAATTCCCAAAGAGTGGAAACCTGCCGGGCCGAGCACGCAGGATGAGGTCACGTTGTTGGCGCCGCTTGAAATCGTCAGCGCGCGTGGGCGGGCCAGGGAAGTCTTCGATTTTGAATATATCTGGGAAGTGTATAAGCCAGTACACCAGCGTCGTTGGGGATATTACACATTGCCCATCCTGTATGGTGATGATCTCGTTGCCCGCCTCGACCCGAAATTAGACCGCAAGACAGGCACACTTCACATCCTTGGTTTTTGGCTGGAAGATGATGCACCCAAAGATGCCGCCTTTGTGGATGCGCTTGCCAAAGGGTTGATGCGTTTTGCGAAAATGATCGATGCCAAAAAAGTGGACCTGAGCGGCGTGAAGCCAGTCAAGTTGAGGATGCATTTGAAACAAAGTATTAAGTTGTAGTTTTTTCTTTTGAAGGAATGGTTGGAGGTATCAAAATGACAAAAAAGAAATATTCGATAAATTGGGAAGATGATCTTCCCATATCGTTTGAAGTGGACGGCGTTTCATATCAAAGCCTTGAGCAGGTTCCAGATGAAGAGGACCGCCATAAACTTGAGGTAATGATGACGGCTTCTTTTGATGCTGAGTTTGACGAAGTAGTGGGGGAGCAGCAGAAATCTACTGGGGCCAACCCGCAGAATATTGTTCTTGGGGTGTTTACCCTGGTTGCCGTGGTCATGTTGATTATTGCGGCCGTTTCCTCTTTTAGAGCCATTTCGAAGATCTCGAAAGAAATGAGCGCTCCAGGGCTTGTTGTGGACATGGTCGTAAAGCGTGAATTTGGGAATGACACGGATCGAGTTGGAGATGACTATTATTTCCCTGTCGTTGAATACGTCTCTGCGGATGGCAACAGCCACATTGTGCCCCTGGTGGAGGGGAACAGCGCACCTACTTATGAAATTGGTGATGATGTGACTGTGTTGTATGATCCTGAGCACCCCCTGGATGCGCGCATCAGGTCTTTGAGCAGTTCCGCGTTGATCTGGGTGCTGCCAACCATTACTGGAATATTAGGCCTGACTTTTCTGATCGCTGTTACAGCGGTGCGGAAGTTGATGTCTGTTCCCCCTGGCAAGCTGAGTTCATAGCTGTTCTATTTTCAGATCCAGTACATCGCCATCCGTCCAGTTTGCTTCCACCCATTTCGCCACACTTTGCAGGGACTGTTGCAGCACGACCCTGTCTGAATTGATCATCGCGCAGGTGATGACGGTTTCTGTCCATTTGTCTTGCAGGTCCATCTCGCAGACAGAGACGTTGAACTCGCGATGTAAACGTGAAATGAGCGGCTTGATCCGTCCGCGCTTTTCTTTGAGCGAGGTACAAGCGGGGAGATACAGGTGAATGGTGAGGGTGGCGAGCATGATTTTTTGATTTTCGATTTAGGGTTTTCGATTTACAATCCCATGCATGGATATAAAAACTTCATATAACAATTCCCTTGATTACCTGTATTCCTTTGTGGATTATAGCCTCAAACATTCGTCCGAGTTGGCCAAGGCGGATTTTAGCCTTGACCGCATGTTCGCGTTGATGGAGTCTTTGGGTAACCCGCAAAACAAATATCCCATCATCCACGTGGCGGGGACGAAGGGCAAAGGCTCCACGTCTGCGTTGTGTGCAGCGGGGTTGATGGCGGCAGGGTATACGGTTGGTTTATATACTTCTCCACATCTGCTCGATTATGTGGAGCGAA
>JAVBXV010000450.1 GCA_030824405.1 Anaerolineales bacterium
CCCGATCTGCATTCGCTAGTAATTCGGCTTTGTGCTCATATAACTTGAGCCGTGCTTCATCCATGTTGACCACGTTGATCAACTGCATTTGTCCGATCATCAATGACTCGGTGGTGGTGGCGGTAAATCCGCCGCCAGCCCGCGCCAGTTTTGCCATGAACGAAACTCCCGCTACAATGGACGGCTCTTCCACCACAAACGGAATGAGCACATCCCTGCCATTGATCATGAAATTTAATCCAATGCCGATCGGCAGAGAATACATCCCGATCACATTTTCGATCATGTGGTCTGCTGTCTCAGCGGTGAGTCCGCCTGTAGAAAACGGGAGCAGGTCCTCGGGAGTCAGAGGTGCAGCGTCCAAAAGCCTGGCGCGGCGCTCTTCGATGGTCAGATTGTAAAATCCAGAAATGCGGGAGTTGGTCATGTGATTGTCCAAGTGTAGTTTGAGGGTTCTTTCAAATTCTATCAAAATGAAACGAATTGATTATAATGTTACATCTATGTTATTAACCCGCGAACAATTACAGGAACGCCTTTTTGCCCTGCACCGAGCCAGCCTTGCGTTGGTGAAGGACGTGTCGCTGGAGCATTTGCTGGAGCAGATCGCCACTCTTGCCTGCGAGCAGGCGGGGGCGCAGTACGCCGCGCTGGGTGTGTTGGACGATGAAGGCAAGCTGATCAATTTTATTTCGGTTGGCATGTCTGATAACCAGATAAAGAAAATGCCGCATCCGCCTGTGGGGCGTGGTTTGCTCGGCGAGTTGATGGATACCGAGCGTGCGTTGCGAATTCCTGTGATTCAAGACCATCCGAAGTCTGTGGGTTTTCCCGATCACCATCCAGAGATGGTACCCTTTTTGGGCGTGCCCATTCGTGCGGGTGATCAACAATTTGGCCAGATCTATCTTACCAATAAAATTGGCGCGCCTGAGTTCGACGCAGATGATGAAATGATCATTCAGATGCTGGCTTCGTATGCATCTGTGGCCATTCAGAATGCCAGGCTCGTGGAGCAGATGCGCGAACGGGATGTGACCTTGACGCGCCGTAACGTGGATATGATCCTGCTGAACGGAATCGCCTCCACCTTAACCTCCAGCCTGGAACTGGACGAGATTCTTAACAAGACCCTTGGGCTTGTGATCAACTACATGAAAGTGGAAGCAGGCGAGATCTTTCTGCTTGAAGAAGATAAAGAGACCCTGCGCATGGTTTTGCACCGTGGGCAGGCTGCCGAAGCGTTTTGGAATCGCAATGTTTTTCATGTGGGGGAGGGCTATCCTGGCCTGGTGGCGAAAACACGCAAGCCAATGGTTGGAACTCATCTCAATACAGATACAAACTTCCTGCGCGATGCAGTTGTACAGGCAGGTTTCCAACAAGTTGCCTGTATTCCATTGCTTTCAGGCGAAAACTTGATGGGTGTGATCAATTTTGCCACGCGTAGAACTGATCCATTTGATGAAAGAAGCATTGAATTACTCGTGGCTGTGGGCACATGGGCTGGGCTGGCGATCGAAAATGCACGCTTGCATGCAAATGCACGCCGCCTCGCCATATTGGAAGAACGTGACCGCATCGGTATGGATCTGCATGATGGCATCATTCAATCCATCTATGGTGTGGGGCTTGCTCTCGAAGGCGCGCAACATGCGTTGGAGGATGACCCGCAGTTTACAAAAGAACGCATACAACATGCCATTACAGGCTTGAATCAAGCGATTCGAGACATCCGCACCTACATTCTTGATCTGCGTCCCCGTCAACTTGGCAATGACGGCCTGTTGAGCGGCATCAAACGCCTGATCGCCGAGTACCGAGCCAATACATTCTCTGAAGTAAAGCTCACAGAACCTGATTCAGACTTCAAGGAACTGCCACATTCACATAGTGCGGTCCTGTTTCACATCTGTCAGGAGGCTTTAGCCAATGCCGCCAAGCATGCAAAGGCTAAAAATGTGCAGGTTGCCTTATGGACAACAGAAGATCGTGCCCTGATGGAGATACGTGATGATGGCAAAGGCTTTGATATTGATAACATGAAGACCTCCATCGGTCATGGACTTGCCAATATGCACACACGTGCGCATGCAGTGGGCGGTGAAATTGATATTTCATCAAGCATTGATGAAGGAACAACGCTTCTCGTGTGGGTTCCACGTGCAGTAAAACAACATAATAATTAATTAAATGAATCATTGCTGAACGAGTCACTGAAACGTGAGTCTCATTTCTTTTGAAATATATTTTTTTTGTAAACGATTCTTTAAGGATGGATTTCCCAAAACCATGAAAAAGCCCTCCAATACCCATATGTGGGGGGCAGGATGCGGTAAAGGGTCGTTCTTGGCTGAAACGCCTGTTCTATATCGATAGGATATACATCCATCAATGCACAATGATTCTTTAAGATTGACCAACCTTAAAAAAACAAATCTTTTTAGCTTAACGTAGGTCTAACGTCTTGTTATATTGGTAAGGTATCTGCTAGAATACATGTACGCTGAAATTAGGATGGTATTCATTCAACATCCGCATCCCTTGCAAGATTTTAATAACAAAACATGAAATAACTTACTAAACCGCATAAAAAGGCGGGTTAGTTCAATATTCTCTACGCTGTACCCGAGGAAGTTTTATGAATGCAGATCACGCCTGGCAATCTGTACTGGCACAATTACAAATGGAAATGCCGCGCGCATCCTTTGACACATGGGTGCGCGATACGCGTCCCGTGGGATATGAAAATGGTGAGCTAACCATCTCTGTCCGCAATGCATATGCGCGCGACTGGCTTGAAAGCCGCCTGACAAGCACCGTAAACCGTCTTCTGATCGGGATCCTCAACTCGAATGTGGCTGTCAACTTTGTGGTCACGCAGATGGACGAAAACGCCTCCACAACCGACCCTGAGCCTGTCACAGCTTCCATTGAGATTACGCCACCCGAGCCAAAAGCAAGGCACGTAAGCCTTAATCCACGCTATACCTTTGATACCTACGTGGTCGGCTCTGGAAACAGACTCGCCCATGCTGCCTGTCAGGCAGTGGCAGAGAAACCCGCCCGCGCCTACAATCCGCTCTTCCTGTACGGGGGAGTGGGGCTTGGCAAAACGCACTTATTACACGCCATTGGCAATGCCTGCCATGCTAGCGGCTTGAATGTCTTATATGTATCCTCTGAAGAATTCACGAATGACATGATCAACGCCATTCGTACGCACACCACGCAAGCCTTCCGCGAGAAATACCGCTCTGCCGATGTTCTTCTGGTTGATGACATTCAATTCATCGCCGGCAAAGAATCTACGCAGGAGGAGTTCTTTCATACCTTCAACACCCTGCACGGTCAGGACAAGCAGATCATTGTTTCGTCTGACCGTCCTCCCAAGTCTCTCGTTACCTTGGAAGAACGTCTCCGCTCCCGCTTTGAGTGGGGCCTCACTGCAGACATTCAAGCTCCAGATCTTGAGACCCGCCTTGCCATTCTGCGCTCCAAAGCAGAACGCACAGGCCGCCAGATCTCTGATGAGATTTTGGAAACCATTGCACGACGCGTTCAGTCCAATATCCGTGAACTGGAAGGCGCTTTGAATCGCATTATTGCCTTCGCTGATCTTAGCGGTTCCTCCCTGACGCCCAACCTTGTAGACATGGCACTGGCAGACCTGCTTCCGCAGAAGCTAAACCTGTCCCCGGAGCGAATTGTTGAGGCGGTGGCAGCAGCACGCGATATTAGTGTTGAAGCGTTGATCGGTCCCAACCGTTCGCAGAAGAATTCTGAGCCGCGTCAGGTGGCCATGTATCTTCTTCGCAAACATACCAACGCATCCCTGCCGCAGATAGGTGAAGTTTTAGGCGGGCGCGACCATACCACGGTCATGTATGCGATCGATAAAATCGGCAAAAAGATCGATGCGGATGAAATTTTGAGAAGTCAGGTCAAAAGGATCGAAGATAGATTATTTGGTCAAATGGCAGCGGCATAATAAAAAAAGAGGATAAATAAAAATGCGACCCATATGAGGGTCGCATTTTTTTATTCTTTGGTATCCTGCGGTGTTTCCTCGCCCGAAAAACTGATCTCGGAAAAGTTCACTTTCATATAGGTCAGGAGCGTAAAGATCATTAAGATTATCCCCAGATATTCAAGCCCTTCCTCGCCATGTGTCATTGCTGAGTAGGTAAAGTTTTTTGTGCCAAACGTGTTGGCGTAGCGGCCGCTGAACAATTCCCCGCCTAGTGCGCCTAGTACATACAGCATCGCTGACCCTAAAAATAAGCCTTTAAAGCGATTGTCGAGATGTAGAAAGAACCTGAGAAATACCAACCCGAGAATAACGAGGATGGCCATCGCGGGAATGACCCACTTGTAGTGCAGCCATCCGCCCACATCTGGCGCGTCCTTAAAAAGGGCGCTGAATTTTTCGTGGATAACGACTGCTTCGTCCATTGATAGGTATAAAAATACAAGTGCCAGGAATGACCAGCCAAACCTGAATTTGTCTTTGACCGCGTGTTTGGCTGATGCGATAAAAAACGATAATACGGCCGCGATCGCCAGAATGGCTGTATTGAAATAAGTTGGGATATTGAGTTCGCTATTTACGAAAAATTTTTCAATGAACAGGTCTAGAAAGAATTCCTGTGTGGGTCCTTTTATGGAATAGGTATCTGGGAATAATCGAAAATATTGCCCTATCAGACTTAGCAGGATCAGCACGACGGCTGTTGCAATAAGGGTGAGGGCAAAGCGCCCTGGTTTGATTTTAATAACATGGCGGGATTGGTTCATTTCAAACTCCTGGTCTGGGTGCATGCATGATGTCTTTTGGAAAACCCCCGCAAATATATCCCAACTTATAGGTTTCTGCTATGGATTTTTGCACAGGTTTCCTTTAAAAGCAGAGCATTCTTCCTGTGGTATAATCCCGTCGCTTCCAAAACGGAGGCACATCTTGCCTGGGACGGGCAACAAGCGTCCTTGAGCGGGTCTTTATCCCCGCTAAACTCATTCCGTTCCACACCAGGTTGTAAACTGCGTGTTGGAGAACGGCAAAAGTTAAGGAGTAATACAATGGCAGTCATTTCAATGAAGGCTCTGCTTGAGAGCGGTGTGCATTTCGGTCACCGCACCAACAAGTGGGACCCCCGTATGAAGCCGTATATTTTCACTGAACGCAACGGCATTCATATTATCGATTTGCAGCAAACTGTTAAGTTGTTGAATCAGGCTTACAACGTCATTCGTGACGCTGTTGCAAACGGTGGCACAGTTCTTTTTGTCGGTACAAAACGCCAGGCACAAGAGACTGTTGCAGAAGAAGCCGCTCGCTGCGGTATGCCTTTCGTAACCGAACGCTGGATGGGTGGTATGCTCACCAACTGGGCAACCATGTACAAGCGCATCCAGGAACTTGAGCGCCTTCAGAAAGTGCGCGATACTGACGAGATCAGCCGCCTCACCAAGAAGGAAGGCTTGCTCATTGAACGTGAAATTAATCGTCTCTCGACCCGCTTATCTGGCTCGATCACAATGAAGCGCCGCCCCGATCTGCTTTTCATCGTGGACGTGGGTCGTGAAGAAGCTGCAGTACATGAAGCCAATTTGCTCAACCTCCCGATTGTTGCCCTGGTGGACACCAACTGCAATCCTCAAAATGTAGATTATGTCATTCCTTCGAATGATGACGCCATCCGCGCCATCAAATTGCTGGTTGCCAAGGTTGCTGATGCAGTCATTGAAGGCAAGGCCATGCGCAAGGAAGAAGAACCTGAAGCACCTGCCGATGCCAAGAGCGAATCCAAGCCCAAGCGCGGACCCCGCAAGCCTGTTGTCGAAACCGAATCAGATGATAAGGGCGACGAAGTTTTGCTTGGCGAAGCCACTCTTGCAAAAATGAACTCAACCCGCAAAGCTGAAGATGCTCCCGTTGAAAAGAAAGATGACTCTGCCGAAGCTCCTGCAAAAGCAGAATAATTAGTTTTTTGATTAAGGATTGCGAAATGGAAATAACTACTGAGATGATTAAGCAGTTGCGCGCTGCCACAAGTGCGCCAATGCTCGATTGCCGCAAGGCTTTACAAGAAGCCAACGGTGATTATCAAAAAGCTGTGGATTGGCTGCGCGAAAAAGGCATGGCAACAGCCGCCAAACGTGCTGACCGTGATGCGTCCAATGGCGTTGTCGAGATCTACTCCCATGGCGGCGGACGTGTTGGCGTGATGGTTGAAGTTAATTGCGAAACAGATTTCGTGGCCCGCTCTGAAAAATTCCGTGCTCTTGCACATGAGATCGCTTTGCAGATCGCAGCAAGCTCTCCCAAGTACATTAAGGCAGAGGAAATTCCTGCCGCAGAACTTGAACATGAAGCAGAGATCGCTCGTGCGCGCGGCAAGGAAGAAGGCAAGCCCGAGAATGTAATGTCCAAGATCGTCGAAGGTCGTGTGGAAAAGTATAAGGACGAAGTTTGTCTTTTGCGCCAAAGCTACATCCGCGACGAAAGCCTGACGATCGAAAAGCTTATTTTGCAGAATATCGCCGCGATCGGCGAAAGTGTAATCGTCCGCCGTTTCCAGCGATGGGAATTGGGCGAAAGCACGACACAAGAATAATTTTTAAAAGCCAGCCTTTGGGTTGGCTTTTTTTATAATTGGAACCGTCTTGAAGATTTTTACAAAAGGAGATATCAATGGCTGAATTGAAATATAAAAGAATCCTGCTCAAGTTAAGTGGGGAAGCGCTCGGTGGTGAATCTGGCTTTGGTATTGATGTGGATGAGGCCGAGTCAATTGCGAGCCGTATCAAGGAGATCCATGAAATGGGCGTGGAGGTTGCAGTTGTTATTGGCGGGGGTAACCTCTGGCGCGGCAAACAGGGGCTCGAACATGGCATGGATCGTGCCACCGCAGATTACATGGGTATGCTCGGCACTGTAATGAATGCCCTGACTGTGATGGATGCACTTGAACGAGCTGGGGTATACACCAGAGTGATGTCTGCCATTGAAATGCGCGCGATCGCGGAACCTTACATCCGCCGTCGTGCCATTCGCCACCTTGAAAAAGGACGCGTGGTTATATTCAGCGCTGGGACTGGAAATCCGTATTTTTCAACGGATACCGCGGCCGCCTTACGTGCCACGGAGATTGGCGCAGGAGTGATCATCAAGGCAACCAAGGTCGATGGAGTGTATGACTCAGATCCGAAGAAGAACCCAACAGCCAATAAATTCGACAAAATGACCTATATTGATTTCCTCAACCGCCGCCTGACAGTAATGGACAGCACCGCGGTTACGCTCTGCATGGAAAACAATCTTCCCATCCTTGTGTTGAACTATTGGGATAAGAAGGCATTGGTTGGCGCATTGCGCGGCGAAGAGATCGGCACGTTGGTAAGCGGCCAATAAAGTTCCTTTTCCTGCCTATTATTCTTTCCTCCCTCATAATGGGGGAGGAAAGAATTTTTATTTTCCAGACTGTGTGTGAAAGTCTCTCAAATATTTTCATTTCCTCTCGCCTTTGAGACAATCCCATAGCATAAATTCTTGTTTTAAGGTATCCTTGCGAAGTATATATTTTTAGGAGGAAGATAGTGAGTACTGACGAAATTAAAGACCTGTTGAAAGATGCCGAGACACGCATGAGCGGCGCGATCCAATCCCTTTCGGATGATCTCGCTGGAATTCGTACAGGCCGCGCAAGCCCTTCGCTTGTGGAAAGACTTTCTGTGGAATATTACGGCGCACCAACACCTCTTATGCAGCTTGCCTCCATCAGTGTGCCTGAACCGCGTTCGTTGATGATCAAGCCATTTGATGCCACGTCTATCAAGGATATAGAAAAGGCGATTCGTGCCTCAGACTTGGGTCTGAATCCTAATTCTGACGGCAAGGTCATACACCTGAACCTGCCTCCCCTTAATGAAGAACGCCGCCGCGAGCTGGTGAAGCAAATGAGTCACCGTCTCGAAGAAGCACGTATTGCGATCCGTAACATTCGCCGCGACTTGCACAATGACATCCGTGATTACGAAAAAGAAAAACTGATCACAGAAGATGATCTTAAACGCGGCGAGGATGACCTTCAAAAACTGACCGATAAATTCATCGAAGATGTTGCAAAGCACGGGCAGACCAAAGAAAAAGAGATCATGGAAGTATAGTGACGACATTCATCGTCACATCACAATATGGCCAATTCATCTGATCAAATCCCGCTTGAAAAGGTTCCTCAGCACGTCGCCATCATTATGGACGGCAATGGACGCTGGGCGATTCAACGCGGCCTTCCACGTCTGGCGGGCCACAAGGCAGGTACTGAAAATCTGCGCCGTGTGATTCGTGCGAGCGTGGAATTTGGTGTTAAGTATCTTACGATTTACGCTTTTTCCACTGAAAACTGGGGACGACCCGCTGAGGAAGTCAATGGGTTAATGCTCATCCTTCAGAATGTGATTGATCGTGAATTGAATGAACTTCATAAGGAAGGCGTGCAGTTACGCCATATTGGGCGGCTGGAGAGACTGGACCCTGGCATTCAGAAAAAAGTGCTCAGTGCCATTGAGTTGACAAAGAATAATGACCGCCTCGTTTTGAATGTTGCTTTCAATTATGGCGGCCGCGACGAGATCGTCTGTGCCATTCAAAAGATCATCAAAGATGGTGTCCCTGCAGAAGATGTGACAGACGAACTGGTGAATAAATATTTGTTTACTGCTGGCGTGCCCGACCCTGACCTTATTATTCGTACATCAGGTGAGTTGCGCGTCAGCAACTTCCTTATCTGGCAGGCCGCATATTCTGAATGGTACATCACGCCAACCTTCTGGCCCGATTTTGACAAGGAAGAATATCGCCGCGCATTGGAGTCTTTTTCTCATCGCGACAGACGTTATGGAAAAGTATCTTCGGGGGAGCTACAGGAAACCAATGCGTAGAAGAACGATCACTGCTCTCGGACTTGCAGCAATAGGATTGCCCGCCATTATGTTTGGCGGCATCTTTTATTATTTTCTTATGGGTACATTTCTCATTGGTGCTACATGGGAATATGTACATTTATTCCGTGCGTTGAAATTCGAGCCGCACATGGTCATTACCGTGGGCGGCGTGGCGCTGGTTACCATCACGCGCATGTTCTTTCCCGAATATGCACAGCCTGTTTTTGTTGTAAGTATCCTTGCAGCGATGACATATCACTTAATCGCTTATGAGCGCGGACGCGACCAGTCCGCGCTTGATTTTTGTATCACCATGGGCGGCATTGTATACATTGGCTGGGTTGGCTCCTATCTCTTTGATCTGCGTAATCTTCCCCATGGCGGCTGGTGGTTCATGCTCGTGATGTTCTGCGTCTGGCTGGGCGACTCTGGCGCATACTCCATTGGCAGGGCTTATGGAAAACATAAAATGGCGCCGCGTCTCAGCCCGAAGAAAAGCTGGGAAGGCTACGCCGCCAGCGTGTTCACAGGAACGATCTCTGGCGCATTTTATGTGTATGTATTTTCCACATTTGGAAACCTTCCAAAAGATATCACCATCTGGCAGGGCGCGATCCTTGGCTTGCTTCTAGGGGCATTGCCTCCATTAGGCGACCTTGGTGAGAGTATGATCAAGCGCCAGTCAGGTATCAAAGATTCCAGTGATATCATCCCTGGCCACGGCGGCTTCTTTGACCGAATTGATTCGTGGATCTGGGGCGCTGCCATCGGGTATTATTTTCTCGTTTGGTTTATCCTATAAATATTGGAGGCCGTATGGACGTATTAGGTGCTACCCCAACTCGAAACCTGGCTCTTGAATTGGCGCGTGTTACTGAAGCCGCGGCAATGTTGGCAGGTCGCTTTATGGGACGTGGAGATAAAGAAGGGGCAGATCAGGCCGCGGTTAATGCGATGCGTTTAGTCCTCAGTACAGTGGACATGAACGGTATCATCGTCATTGGGGAAGGGGAGAAGGATAAGGCCCCGATGTTGTTCAATGGCGAGAAAGTGGGCAACGGTTCAGACCCAGACGTGGATGTTGCTGTGGACCCAATTGACGGGACTCGCCCTTTGGCATTTGGCCGCTCAAATTCCCTGGCGATGGTTGCGGTTGCCCCACGTGGAACCATGTTTGACCCTGGACCATTTCTCTATATGAATAAAATTGCTGTGGGCCCTGAGGCAAAGGGCAAGATCAATATTGAAAGATCGATCACCGAAAATCTTAAGGCGATCGCAAAAGCCAAAGGCAAGGCAGTGGAAGATCTAACCACGATCATTTTGGACCGTCCAAGGCATGATGACATGATCGCAGAGATCCGCAGGGCTGGCGCTCGTATTCGCGAAATTCCTGATGGTGATGTGGCCGCTGCGTTGATGACTGCCTGGCCCGATTCTGGTGTGGATGTACTACTCGGTATCGGCGGCACCCCTGAAGGTGTGATCACGGCTTGTGCTTTGCGTGCCATGGGCGGTGAAATTCAGGGCAAGTTGTTTGCGCGAGATGAAGACGAACTGCGTCGTGGACGTGAAGCAGGTTATGACTTTGACAAAGTGTTGACGATGAATGATCTGGTTTCATCAGAAGATGTGTTCTTTGCAACGACAGGCATTACCGATGGAGAATTGCTGAAGGGTGTGCGTTATCATGGCAATCACATCACCACGGAAAGCCTTGTGGTACGCGGCCTTACGGGAACCATTCGCCGAATCAATGCCACCCATAGTACAGATAAATTGGATAATTTAAGCTCAATCCATTATTAATTCAGTCGGAATATATCATTGCGAGTTTTCGAGAAGCAATCCCTGATTTGGTTGGGGGATTGCTTCTCTTTTTGAAAAGGGACTGGCTCACAATGAGATTTTTTTGGTTTCACCTTGACATTCCCCATGCTTGTTCGTATAATGTCGGTCGCTTTCCTGACTAGCTCAATCGGCAGAGCGAGCGGCTGTTAACCGCTAGGTTCTAGGTTCAAGTCCTAGGTCAGGAGCCAAAATAACAAAAAAGTCCCCGATTTTTCGGGGACTTTTTTGTTATTAAGTACCAATTTTCTTCCTTCTAATTATGGGTACACTCATCTTAAGGAAAAAAAGATGATTTCATTAGTTTACGTTAGTAGTGCTGTTCATTTGATGAGTAATGAAGAATTGCTTGAAGTATTACACATCAGTCAGACCAACAATGAGAAATATTTCGTGACAGGGATGCTGCTTTATATGGGCGGGAATTTTATGCAGGTACTTGAGGGACCTGAAGAAGGCGTGACCGCAATTTTTGAGAAAATCAAGAATGACAAACGCCATTTTAATATTACTGTTATTTCAATGGAGCCGATCGTGGAGCGGCAATTTGAAAAATGGACCATGGCATTCCGAAACCTAGATGAAGAGGTTGCCAAAAAGGAAAGCGCTTTTAGCGAATTTCTGAATGATGAATTCACTGCGGATAAATATCGCGAGATGCCAGAGCGTGCTTACAGATTGTTGCTCAGATTTAGAGAAGATATGCGCTAGAAAAGGAAACGTCCTGTTGAAAAAACAGGACGTTTTTTTGATTATGAATTTTCTGACAGACTAAATTTAATGCGCAGGCCAGGGAATTTCAGCAGGGCCAGCGAAGCCGTGCTTTTCCTGAAAAAAGACTCGTCCATGCGATGGGGTATCGCAGCCTGCTTCGTCCACGAAGGTGACTTCGGCGTAGTTGGCAGCGAGCGGGTCGAAGATCATCTTTCCGCCTTCACAGCGCCAGACTTCGATGATGTAGATGAACATGCTGTCATCTTCTTCATCGCCTGCACGCAGGGCGATCTCGATCCATTTGACTGTGACCATGTTGGGGTTGTTTGGGTCACGCACTGCGCTTAATACGGTTGTGGGTCCATAATATGGAGAGACGGGTAATTTATATTCATTGGGATAGGTGACTTTCAATGTTTGCGGGTCGCCTTTGATCTCGATGAATTTTGTGTTGACCCAGCATTTATTTTGGCCTGCAACTTCCACCCAATTATTCCCGTCTGTGCGCCCCATGAGTTGAATATTTGCGCCTTTGCGCAGGCCGTATAAATAAAGATATTCCGAGCCAGGGCCATAGCGGCAGCTAAGCAGATCCGCTGTGACAGTGGCATCCAGGCTGTCCACGAAGGGGATGGATGTGGGGGTGCTGGTTTCAGTGGGAGGAATGGGTGTGAAGGTCTCTGTGGGTGGAGCGGCGGTGAATGTTGAGGTGTTGGATGGAACGGTTGAAGGTGCGGATACTGTCTCGGTGACAGGAGCAGGTACCACGGTCAGTGGGGAGGCGGGCGCGCACGCGCTTATCAGAAAGATGATGATGCCGAATAGTCCAAAGTTTTTTCTCATTTATTTTTCCCATTCCATGAATTTTATTTCTTCAACATCTTGCATGGGCAGCAGGGTGAGTTTGTCTTTGCGGCCTTCGCGTTTGTAAATTTTATAAACGGCATCCTGGGGGCTTTTTACTTTTGCCACAAGGTTCACTT
>JAVBXV010000045.1 GCA_030824405.1 Anaerolineales bacterium
AGTGACATCCACTCCGCTGACAACGACCGCCATTCACTTCATTGATACGGCAGGCGCGAGTTATGATGAAGAGCTCGAACCCGATGGAGACAGCCGCATGAATCCGCTTGAAGCGGAGTTGGTGATCCAAAAAGTGGACGAGTTACTCGCCAGTGGAGTTGCGCAGGAGAACATCGCCGTCATTTCGCCATACTCGGCACAGGTCAAGTTACTGCGCGAGAAGCTAAGACAGCCTGAGATCGAGATCGATAGCGTAGACGGGTTTCAAGGCCGCGAGAAGGAAGTGGTGATTGTTTCACTCGTCCGCTCGAATCGTGAAGGTGAAGTTGGTTTCCTGGCAGATACGCGCCGCATGAACGTGGCCCTCACCCGCGCCCGACGCAAACTGATCGTCATCGGTGACAGCGCCACGATTACAAGTCACGGCTTCTATCAGCGCATGGTTGAGTATTTTGAGTCGATCGGGGCGTATCACTCGGTCTGGGAGGAGTGAACCCACCCCCTCTGTCCTACGGACATCTCCCCCAAATACCCGCAAAGTGCGCGGGGATTTGGGGGAGAATTTGTAAATGGTAGTGCTTTAGGGGGATTGGCAATGGGGAGTCGGTTTTATATACTGGCGTGAATGGCGGGACATGGATATGTAATTTCCAGATGTAGTTGATGTTTAGTTGTTGAGTCCTGCCATTGTTGAGCCCTGAGGATGGGGTGTTTCATCCGTTGGGGATAGGTATTTTGCGTCCTGGAGACGCAGAAAGGCGGGCCTATTAGGGCATGAAATCGATATAGGATGGATATAGGATGGATATAGGATGACCGTATCAATAATCTAATCAACTATAGGAGATTCAACATGGCTAAAGTACGCAATAACATCATCATTCAGGGTTTGAGCGGCTCGCTTGGAGACCAGCTTGTGATCAGGCAGGACAAGGCGGGGCGCACCATCGTAGGCGTATCCCCCACTTTTGACCCGAACCGCACGTATACAACCTCACAAACAGAACAGCAAGAGAGATTCCGCGATGCTTCTGTGTATGCACGCGGAGCCAAGGACGAGGCGGTCTATGTGAACAAGGCGCAGGGCACGCCGTTGAACCCGTATAACGTGGCAATTGCAGACTGGTTCCATGCCCCTGAGATCAAGGAATTGGATGTAAAGGCATGGAACGGCGCGGCGGGACAGATCATCCGCATTCAGGTTGTGGACGATGTGAAGGTGACGCAGGTACACGTGGTAATCACCGATGATGCGGATGTGGTGCTGGAACAAGGTACGGCGGCACCTGCCGAGGGCGCATGGTGGAGTTATACGACCACAGCGGCGGCGGGAGGGAACCCGCGCATTGTGGTGACGGCGCGTGACCTGCCTGGGAATATCGCGGAGATGAATTGGGAACAATAATTGTTAATTGGTGATTGATAATTGTCAATTGATAATTGGTAATGAGTAATGAAGTGGCAGCCGTCTGTTGTATGGTTTGTAAGGCGGCTGTCACTGATTTTCGTGAAATATCGTGGAGTATACTTGGGGGAATTAGTTGGGAATTTTCACAAGGTGGAGGCACAAAAAGAACAGTATGACTAGAAGACGACAAGCTCAGGAATTTGAAGGATGTTTATCTGCCTTTTTTGGTTTGTTTGGCTTGGGGGTAAAACAGGATACTGTCACCTCCCTACCCTATCGAACAAAGGAAAGCATTCTTACAGCCGCCGAAAACAGATTTTATCTTGTGCTGATAAAAGCAGTGGAGAATAAGGCTGTCATCATTCCAAAAGTGGGCTTGCAGGATGTCTTTGCGATCAATGATAGGGAAAACTATCGGAGCTTTCGCAATCGAATCTCAACCCGCCACATTGACTTTTTGATCTGCGAAGTGAACACCCTGCGCCCCATGTTTGGCGTGGAGTTAGATGATAGCAGCCACAATAAAGCAGAGACCCAAAAGCACGATCTATTCAAGAACATGGTCTTTGAAGCAGCATTACTGCCTCTGGTACGTGTACCCGTAAAACAAAATTATCATGTGGAAGAATTGAAAGCTGTGCTGCAAGAATATTTCAAAAAAGAAGAAAGCCCACAAACACAGCCGAGTTGTCCAAATTGTAAAATTCCAATGGTACGAAAGACCGCAAGACATGGGGAATTCAAAGGCAGTGATTTTTATGCCTGCACCAATTACCCAACCTGCAAGGAAATTATCAATATATAAATTTATTGTTGAAGCAATTAATACGTCAGGTATACTTGGAAAGTTAGATTATCGAGAAACGGAAAAACAATGAAAAATCCGATCATCAATTCACCTTACATTGAACCAGCCCGTCATTTCAAGGCGGATGAGCGCGGGATTTCCGATGAAGTTTTGGAGTTTCGGCGACCCAGTAGTTTTTATGTTGCCATGCCGCGCACGCGCAAACGTGACAGACAATTGGATATGAATCTTGCTGATGGAGCATTCAGCGAGGAAATGCAGCAGGACAACGAGTTCATTAATAAAGTGCGTGCCAAGATAAAGGAATGGCGTGATGCAGGGTATTCAGGCATTACCAAGACTTCGCGCGACCTGCTGTATTACTGGCGCGATGAAGACCGCGTGAATAAACTTTTCTTTTGCCAGATCGAGGCAATGGAAACCTTGATCTATATTAACGAGGTGGCGGAGAAATCAGGCGAGACATGGATCCCCAATGATCTGCGAAAAGCCAACAATGACGCCAATCCTGGGCTGTATCGTCTGGCTTTCAAGATGGCGACAGGTTCGGGGAAAACAGTGGTGATGGCGATGATCATTGCCTATCATACGTTGAATAAGATTCGTTATCCACAGGATACGCGATTCACAGATGCGTTTGCGATCATCACGCCAGGCATTACCATTCGTGACCGCTTGAATGTGCTTTTACCGAATGACCCGCAAAACTATTACTTGAAACGCGATATTGTTTCACATCAGGATTTTGATCTGCTGCAAGGGGCGATCGTATTTATTACAAACTTTCATCAATTGGCATTGCGTGACAATCAACGCTTTGCGATGGGTGGCACACTCAAAGCGACTGGTCTTATCAAAGAGGAAGTCGCAAAAGAATCGCCAAATGCGATGGTGAACCGTGCCTTCAAGAGTCTATTGACCAAGCCGCGTGTGCTGGTCATCAATGATGAGGCACACCATTGTTATCGTGAAAAACCAATGGACGAGAAACTGACAGGTGACGAGCGCAAGGAAGCGGACGAGAATAATAAAGCGGCGCGGGTCTGGATCAACGGATTGGAATCTCTGGCGAAGAAGATGAATGTCAATGCGGTGATCGACCTTTCGGCAACCCCGTACTTTCTGCGCGGGTCAGGCTACGACGAGGGGAAATTATTCACCTGGACGGTGTACGATTTCTCTTTGCTTGATGCGCTGGAATGCGGAGTGGTGAAAATCCCGCGTTTGCCAGTTGAGTCAGATACGATCAAACGCGGCAACGAGATGCCAGAGTTTCGTAATTTATGGGAACATCTGCGCGACGATCCGCACATGCCAAAGAAGGGCATGAAGGCAGGCAAGTACGACCTTTCCACGATCACCCTGCCCACCAAGTTGCAGGAAGCGCTGGAATCACTATATGGCAGTTATGAAAGTTATCATCAGAAATACGAGGCTCAGAAGAAGGTCAACCCTGCGGTCATGCCGCCTGTGATGATCGTGGTCTGCAATAACACGTCAGTTTCTGAAATGGTCTATCGCTGGATCGCGGGCTACGAGCGCGAAACCGCCAGCGGACAGATAAAGATCGAAAAAGGAAATCTCGACATCTTCCGCAATGAAGACGGCGTGCGTTTCTTTGACCGTCCGAATACCTTCGTCATTGACAGCGCGCAGATTGAAAGCGGCGAGAAGATCGACGATGAGTTCAAAAAGATATTCGCCAAAGAGATCGTGGATTTTCACAAGGAATATCACAAACGTTTCCCAGGGCGAGAAGACCCCAGCGATGAAGAACTCATCCGCGAAGTAATGAATACTGTAGGCAAGGCGGGCAAACTTGGCGAGAATATCAAATGTGTGGTTTCGGTTTCGATGCTCACGGAAGGCTGGGATGTTAATACGGTCACGCATATTTTAGGCATTCGAGCGTTCACCACTCAATTGTTGTGCGAACAGGTCGTCGGGCGGGCGTTGCGGCGCGTGGACTATGCAACGAGTCTGGATGCCGAAGATGGGGTCGAAAAGTTTTCGGCAGAATATGCCGAGGTGTACGGCGTGCCATTCAACTTCCTAAAAGTAGATGGGGGCGCAACGACGCCCGATCCAAAGGTGGTTCATCGCGTGCATTCTTTGGAAGAACGCGAACAATACGAGATTGAGTTTCCACGTGTGGAAGGCTATCGTTACGAGTTGAATGAAAGCAAACTGGCGGCGAATTTTACAGAAGAATCAAGAACCATCATCGAGAACGAACCGACCGAAGTTATTCTGGAAGGTGCAATTGGCGAGGAAGTGAAAGAAACGCTGGAGAAGATCAAAACACGGCGCGAAGGTGAAGTGATCATTCGCCTCACCCAATCCCTACTCAAAAAATATTTTTCTGATGGCGATGGCACGGAGAAATACTGGCTGACACCGCAATTACAAAGAATTGTCAGCGAGTACGTAAAAACTCAGGTGCGTTTGAAAGACAATATGGTCATTGGCTATCTCTCGGTGGGCGGATATTTCGCTGGTGCATTGACCAAGATCCATCAGGGTATTGTCAACGAGAATTTGGAACACCAGGACGCAAAGCGATTACTCCCCATTTTTGCGCCGTATGATACGACTGGGTCAACACGTTACGTGGACTTCCTGACCACCAAGCCAGTCAGAGAGACGGTGAGGAGCCATGTCAATTATGTGGTGGCAGATACCGAAGAATGGGAACAAGGTGTTGCCAAACGTCTCGAAGAAATGCGTGAAGTGCTGGCGTATGTAAAAAATCAAAATCTCGGTTTCACTATTCCTTATGAACATCAGGGTATCAGCAGGCAATATATTCCTGATTTTATTGCAGTGCTGGAATATCCTGATAAATCAAAACTCAATCTATTGATAGAAGTGACGGGCAAGAAAGACGATAAAAAAGCATTGAAGGTCAAAACCACACGCGAGATGTGGATTCCCGCCGTGAACAACAGTGAGAGATACGGCAAGTGGGCAATACTTGAAGTGCAGGATATTCACGAAACGATAAACTTGATCCGCGCAGGGATGGAACGCGGGTTTGATAATTTGATGCTTGGAACTTTATTTGAGAATACAGGAAATGAAAATGCCTCCTAAGAAAAAAGCCCCCCCCGCGCCAACCACTGCCGCACCTGTCTCGTCTTACAAACACGATTCCAAACGCGCACGTATTCCTACGCAGGAAGAATCTGCCAAACTTTCGCGGCGCGAGAAACAACCTGTTAAGAAGACCTACGCCTACGACCCATCGCTCGACCCGCAGTTGACTTGGTCTGGTAAGAAGGAACAAGGCGCAGAATTTGACGTGCCGACTGTGCCGATCTACGTGCAGGAGAAGATCGCGCCCGAAGCGATCATTGCGCGGCTGAAAGGGGGTTCAGCAGAGGACAGGCAGATGTTACTCTTTGGCGAAACCGCCGAAGACCAGTTTCACAAAGCCGTTGAGTTTTACAAGCACGAAGACAACTGGCAAAACCGCCTGATTCTAGGCGACTCGCTTTTGGTGATGAACAGCCTGCTTGAAAAAGAAGGCATGCGCGGAAAAGTACAGACCATTTACATGGACCCGCCCTACGGAATAAGTTTTGGCTCAAACTGGCAAGTTAGTACTCGTAGTCGTGATGTAAAGAATAATAAGATCGAAGACTTTATCCGCCAACCCGAACAAGTGAAAGCCTTTCGTGACACTTGGGAGTTAGGCATTCACTCTTACCTTTCGTACTTGCGCGATAGGTTAATTTCAGCCCGTGAATTACTGAATGAGAGTGGTTCTTGTTTCATTCAAATTAGTGATGAGAATTTACATCTAATTAGAAACATCATGGATGAAGTATTTGGTATCGAGAATTTTGCAGCCTTAATCACATTCCGAAAGACAAGCATTACATTTGCCACAGAAAAATTAGGTGGTGTAAGTGATTATATTGTTTGGTATGCCAAAAATATTAAACAATATAAATATCGCCCTTTGTTCAAAGAAAAGCAAATTGGCGGAGAAGGCGCGACAAACTATGGGTTTGTCGAATTTCCAGACAAGACATATCGCCGTCTTACATCTGAAGAAATAGATAACCCAACATTGTTACAAAAAGGGTATCGAATATTTTCGGCTGAAAACTTAATGTCAGGTGGAGCAACCGAAAGTTGTATTTTTGATTTTGAATACAAGGGTAAAATTTATAAACCTGTTCGTGGAAAAAGTTGGAAAACACATCGGAATGGAATGCAGCGACTTGGAGAAGAAAATCGCTTAATTCCTATTGGAGATGATAGGCTATATTTTAAAACCTATTTTGATGAATACCCTATTACTAAGTTGACTAACTTTTGGGCTGATACTCGTGGTGAAATGGATCTGAAATACGTAGTCCAAACTGCTACAAACACAATACAAAGATGTATTTTAATGACCACTGACCCAGGCGACATCGTGCTTGATCCGACCTGCGGCTCTGGCACAACTGCCTATGTTGCCGAGCAATGGGGCAGAAGATGGATCACAACAGATACTTCACGTGTGGCATTGTCTTTGGCAAGGGCAAGGTTGATGACCGCCAAGTATCCTTTCTACAAGATGAAAGATGAAAAAAGTGTAAGTGCAGGTTTTGAATACGAAACAGTACATCATGTAACACTTGGCTCAATTGCAAATAACGAATACTCTAATGATGAAGTGTTATACGACAAACCGCTGGAAAACAAAAAGATCGTGCGCGTGGCGGGTCCGTTCACGGTTGAGTCTTTATCTCCGCACCGCGTCAGCGACGCGCAGGATATGGTCAGCACTGAACGGTTTGTCAATATCGTCATTGATAATCTGCTCAAAGCGGGCGTGCAAACAGGCGAAAAAGGCGCGCGCGTTGAATTTGAAAATCTCGATATCCTGCCTGCAGGTCCCGAAGTGCAGGCGATTGGCGAATACAAAACCAAAGACGGATTGAAGAAAGTGGCTGTGGCAATCGGCCCCGAATTCGGCAGTGTGGATGACGACTTCATCCGCGACGCGGTCACGGTTGCCAAACGCTTTGCCGATCTATTGGTAGTTGCCGCCACATCGTTTGATGCGTCCGCTCACTCTGAGCCTTCACAGGTGGATAATCTGCGCGTGATGAAGGTCAAGATCAATCCTGATCTATCCATGGGCGATCTGCTCAAGAAAACAGGCTCAGGCAATTTATTCCTTGCCTTTGGCGAGCCAGAACTAAAGGTAAGCAAAACCGATGAAAATATTGTTATTGAGATTTTGGGAGTAGATGTATATGACCCCGTTAAGAGTGAGATCCGCACCAGTGGGTCTGGTAATCCCGAACATGATATTGCGGCGTGGTTTATTGACACTAACTACAACGGTGACGCGTTCTTTGTGACGCATGCGTACTTCCTCGGCGCTGATAAGCCTTACGAGAAATTGAAGAAGGCTTTGAAGGCTGACATCAACGAAGAATTATGGGAAGAATTGTATTCAACTACATCACGTCCATTCCCCAAACCGAAGACTGGCAGGATCGCGGTCAAGGTTATTAATCACTATGGCGATGAAGTGATGAAGGTTGTTGAAGTAAAATAAATAAAGTTATTGAAGTAAATATTGGATTTCTACAGAGAATAGAATTTATGCGACTAAAAACAACCATAAATATAACTATTGAAATGAAGCAAAGCATATTACGGTTTGTCAAGAAAAATAAATTTATCACCAATAGACAATGCCGTAAATTACTTGATCTAGGATATGACCAAGTGATGAAATTACTCAACGCCATGGTTGCTTCAGGCGAACTAGTAAGAGAAGGGAAAACTTCGTCAGTTAAATATAGATTGCCTTAACCCTGAAAATAGTGATACATGGGCGTAGACTGTAAATGCATAAAACAAAGTGAAGAAGTTCTCAAATAAGCCAAAATAAAATGATTTAGTTATATAAAGGCTAAAATGTGCGCACCAAACTCCGTTCTGAATATTGACATAGAATATTTTTTGAATTATTTAGAAATTGTAGATGGAATCAGTTTTTACAAAATAGGCTATAAATCACAGATTAAGAAAAAAGGTGCTGAATGGCAGACAAAAACAAACCATATCAAAAATATATGGATGAGCCAAAATACAAGACTCTGCTCAAGAAACATCATTTTATTGATGTAACGGGATGGGATTTGACGCTAATAGAGATGTGGAACAATAACAGTTCACGAAATGAAATTGCCCGCAAAGTCAACAAGCTACCAGCAACTGTATCAACCCGAATGATGAATCTCAGAAAAAAATTTGGGGATTCAGGAACGGATATATTGCCTTTTAGAAACATCGCAAAGAAGAAAAGCAACTCGTCCCAAGGTAATTGATATTATGACGGCGAAATGGAGATGAAGTGATGAAGGTAGTTGATGTAAAGTAAAAGAGGGGCAAAAAAATGGAACAAAAAGAAACAAGTGCAACACTACAAAATGAATGGATGGGCTTCAATGCAAACATTGGAACCCTCTATACTTTCTTTGAAAATCTAGACAAGACTGCTGACAAACTCGATCTGGATAGAAAAAAAGCGATAGTTGAACAGATTACTACGATATTTGGTAACGATCCAGATTTTACTGAAGAAAAACTATTTGGAGCAATACCATCCATCGACGATCTGGAAGTATTCCCCGATATTCGAAAAGACGCATCCTACAAAGATATCATTGGTATATTTCAAGGAACTGAGTTCGAGGATATGTTCAATGAATGGGGAAATCTACATCCGCATAAATCTCAAAAATTCGCAAGAGTTGTTCTTTCACTCTACGGCAATCCGCCCATGAGCGGGATCATCTTACGCAAAAGCATGTTTATAATGCTGCTAACTTTTTTAGAAGTCTTGATTGAAACCATTCACGTCAACCATCAATTGCTTCAAGGATTTTCAAAAGATGAGGCAAGAAAAATAGCAAACAAAAACATGAAGGGTAACTGGGAGGAAAAATTAAACAAACTTGACAAAGCAGGAATACCCAATTCTATTTCGTCATTGTACAGAGATGAAATATTAGGAATAATCGGACGAAGAAATCTATTTGTACATAACGATGGGGTCGTTGATGATAAATATCTAAGTTACCATGCCAAAAAACATGGAAATAATCTAAAAGAGGGTGAGTTACTTGTGGTTTCCACAAATTACCTTCGACGTGCACTAAATGTGATCTTTACATACGGATTTCTACTTTGTCAATCACACTGGAGAACAAATGACATCAACGAAAAGATGCAAAATGATCAGATAGATCATTTATTCATCAATTCATTTGACGAAAACAGATTCAGTCTGATACTTGAATTATCTGAAAAGATTCATGTTTTAGGTCTTCCAGAAAACTTCAACCACAGAATATTGGCAAATCGCGCAATTGCATTTAGAGAATTAGAAAATCATGAAGAGGTCAATTCAATCATCGCAGAATTAAAATCACTAAAACATGATTGGCAAATAGATGTTGCCATTTTTACACTTGAAAAAAATTACACAGCATTGAGGCGAAAACTATTAGAAGAGAAAGAAAAACATGATATTAGAAGAATTGCTCATTGGCCTTTATTCAATACAATAAAAAATGAACCGTGGTTCAAAATGGCGTTTACCCAAAAGAACAAAGTGAACCTGCCAAATTCAAGGAAAAAACACTAGACTTTTCAAAAGCGGAAGTTTTCTGTTTCGATGTGATTTGGTCAACTTACAATAAATAGTGCAAGAAAGCCGCCCCCTCCGCCTTCGGCACCTCCCCCAAATCAAGACCAGATTTGGAGGAGGCTGTACTTTGGGAGTTTTCTGCTTCGACAGGCAGAGAGGTGCGGGACGCTATTTAGGGTGGCCCCGCGAAGGAATGTCAGCGTGCAGACGGTGGAGTTGGCGAGTCCACTGTCCGCGGGTAATTGGAAGTTGATACGAGTATCATAAATTGCAGCCAAATCTCATCACGAGGTATGTATATGGATGTCATTCGAGAATATCTTTTTCAGATCATCTTACTTTTAGCAAGCGCGGTTATCGCGGTTATTGCATCCCTTCAAAAAGAGCGGGGCAAGAAAATTCTGGCATGGCTTCTGACAATCGCCCTTGTTGGTATATCTGCGGTATTGGCGTTTACCGCAGCCATCGATACAAACGCAAGCACCTGTCCCTACAGCGGCGCAACCGATGAAGCAACATTTAAAAACATCATCCGCGCCGAGGAAAAAGCAGTGCTGGAAGAAGACATTGCCATGTTAGACCAGATCTACGTGCCTGGTGCCACGGTTAGGAATATTCACCTTGGCGTTACAGCGCCCGTGTCAACGTACTATCAGCAAATCTTTACCGACACCGATTTCCTCGAACTACAGCATTATGATATTAAGGTACTCAAGGTCGAAGGTCCCAATGCCTGGGTGACAAGTTCCGATGCTGGGGTAATGTTCCTGAAAAATACAGGCGAACAGTTAGACTATTTGAACCCGCCTGATTCCAATCATTACATTTTTACGCGTGACACAGCAGGCTGTTGGAAGATCTCACATTTCTCAATACAAGCACAGGACGAAGTATTCCCTTAGTAACTACTGTCCATGCTGATGAATGGGCAGGCACAAAAGAGTGAAGGATACATCAGGGCATTTCACGATACACGGGAGAAACAATGAATAATTTGGGAAACAAACCATTGATTGTAATGATTGGCCTGATTGCGTCCATGATCAGCATCTATGTATTTGTCACAGGCAGGCCAAGTCTGAAGGAAGCATACCCGCCATCCAGCGCCCTGGTTGAAAATTTCGTGCAGGCGCCTGCGGCGGCACAGGCAAACAATGTGTCACAGGAACAACCCGCAGAATATTCAGCAAACCCGCTCTCCGAGCCTTTGCTGGCGTTTACCCCATGCGTCACTTTCGACGAATGTCCAGATGCTATCTCCATCTATACAGCACTCGGCGAACCTGAATCGTACGATTATGATGTCAATTATTCAATAGAGGCAGAGCGCGACCTGTTTATTCGCTTTTCTACTGGATGGTGCACAAAAGATCAGACATTGCTCGATGATCACGTGCCACACCTGAAAGCGATCTTTGCGATAAATGGCGTCTCCTATAAACAGGAACTCACTGAAGAATACGGCACCCGTCCAACTGAGGAGGATGCCGCAATTGATATGTATTGCTATCATTTCGGGACAGGCATTTCCAACTGGGAGCCAGGTGTCACCTATCGGATCAATTTTGGCTTTATCATGGATACCGATTTATATGACGGCTGGGAGAATTTTCCCAAGGGAGATTACATCCATACGTATTTTATTACTGGAAAGTAATGAGATGGGGTGCTGGCTGATTTGGTCAACTTACAATAAATAGAGCAAGAAAGCAGCCCCCTCCGTCCGTTGGACACCTCCCCCAAATCAAAACCAGATTTGGGGGAGGCTGGGCTGTGAGAGTTTTCTGGCGCGATAGGGATTTGGCATATATACAATGATTAGTATAAATAGCCTCTCCAAATACGGCACTATCGTATTTGGGGAGGCGAAGCGGGAGGGGCAGAACCACAGTCCGCAAAGACAAGCAAGTCCACATGGCGAAGAGCCAAGTAAAAACCCCCTCCGCCTTCGGCGCCTCCCCCAAATCAAAACCAGATTTGGGGGAGGCTGTACTTTGGGAGTACTGTGTTCGATATAATAGAGCGTAAAAGGAGAAATAAATGACAGAAACAAATGTACTGCCGTGGATCGAAGTCAACGGGATGATGGATGATGAGTATCGTCAACTGGTGGTTGCGGATGCGCTCAGTCAGCTCCCAAAGGCAGCGCCAGAATTGAATAAATTCGCATCGGATATTCTCAAGAAGACGATCCAGGTAAATGGATTTCGTTCGTTCCAAAGTATTCCGCCGCAGATCGTAAAGATACACGCGGCGAAGGAATTCAAAACCAATGACCTGCTGGCCGCGGCGATCATTTGTCTGTGGGCTGAAAAACAGCATGAGATCATCGAGTCGCTTGCGAAGGCGGCACGGGAAGCGAATATCCCTGTCCACGAGAAGTGGGGCTGGCAGGAAGCGCGCTATGGCTTTGTGC
>JAVBXV010000044.1 GCA_030824405.1 Anaerolineales bacterium
GCGTTCTACGCATCCTCGCAGGTCTCGCAATTCTCAAATGGGGCTAATTTCACGATGCTTCATGCTAAAATCATCTTATGACTGAAGATATCAAAGTTGTAGCAAACAACCGCAAAGCAAGTTTCGAATACTTTCTCATGGAGAAATTTGAGGCAGGTCTCGTCTTAATGGGCACGGAGATCAAATCCATTCGCGCAGGCCAGATCAGCATCCAGGAAGCGTATGTGGATATTCAGGATGGCAAGGAAGCCTGGCTGATTGAAGCGCACATTGCTCCGTACGAACAAGCCAACCGCAATAACCACGATCCAAAACGCAAGCGCAAAATTCTATTACACAAAAAACAGATCACCGAACTCTGGAACAACATCCGCATTAAAGGAATGACGGTTGTTCCACTGCGGGTGTATCTCAAAGACGGGCGCGCAAAGATCGAGATCGCACTCGCCAAAGGCAAAAAAGCCTACGATAAACGCGCCACCATTGCCAAACGGGACGAAGCACGCAGCGACGAACGTGCCGCAAGAGCCAGATAGTTTGCACCGCGGAAGAGATAAAAAAGGAAAATAAACCATGCCCCCATTTACCATCGGTGGAATTAACCTGCTTCCCGAACCAGAAAAACGTGCCATCTACGCACAATACATTCCGAAACAACTTCTTGAAAAATATAATATCCCGCCCTTAACTTCGGCCGCAGGCCACAACCTGTTGCAATTTCGTTTCGCAAACGGCTCCACAGATGTGGAAATGCGTCTCTTTCACAAAGTGGATTTTCCAGACCCCATCCTCTACGCGCACCTGACCGACACAATGAATGGTCAGATACACATCCTGCTCTACATCCTAAACGACCCTGACTCTCCACGCTTTGATGTGGACAAAATGCCGAACGGCTCCCCAACAAAATTTGGCACATTGCAAAGAAATATGGAAGCCGAGAAACTGTCCCTTGAGGCTGGGCTGGCACCAGGCCAGGTAAGACGCGGACTGCGCATGTTAGGTCTCGCCATTGAAGCATTCGAAAGCTTCGTCACCGAACTTGGCCACGATATGTATTTTGTGGAACCTTTGTATTATCACAACGCAGTCATCTTTGAACGCTATGGGTTTTCATATCAAGTGGGCAAAAGATTAATGGACAGCATCCACACAGGCTTTAAGCCAGGCGGAGACTTAAACTCCCTGTTGGATAACTCCACTCCATTCCGCAAACCTGAAGCCGCAAATGAAATTCGCAAACGCTCCTGGGCAATCCACGATGGGATACTAGGCGAGTCATTCACAAACGTAACCATGTATAAACGCGTTGGAAAACAAGCAGGATTAAATACCGCACCAGACTGCAAATGGTAAAAAACAAAAAAAGACCACGGCAAAATTGTCGTGGTCTTTTTTTGTTTTATCTTATCTGGGTTCAGTTCATTGCGCCCACAGGTCTTCTTGTTCACTCGTTTTCCACACTGACCAGCACGGCTCTTACCACCCTTCTAAAGCGATATGTCTCGTTCTGGGGGATGTACTCCTGACAGGTGATGAGGGTGAGATACGAATGATCTTGCAGGGACTCGAATGCAAAGCTGGTGGAATAGGGACGCACCATGCGTGAGGTTTGGATCTCATAGACATACTTCACGCCTCCCATGTGGACGATGATCTGGTCGCCATATTGGAGCGACTTCAACGCTGCAAACGGACCCTCCAACCCGCTGGCGTTGGTGACATGTGCTGTGAGCACAGAGTTGCCGTTCCAGGTTGGGAAGGCGGTGCCATTCAGCCAGCCTGCGTCATCGCCAAGCCAGGTCACATCCCACTCGCCGTTGGTTTGCGGCACGCCCACAATGGATGTCTTCACATTCAAGGAAGGGATCTCAAGCCACAGGTCACCAAGTTCGGCATATTCCGAAGTGGCAGGTTGAGCTGGGAGTGAGGTAATCTTGTTCGGGGCAAAACCAGTTGACGGCAAGAAAGAAGCGCGGGGGTTTTCCGTATCAGTTGGAGTAGTGGTAGTTGCGGCTACAACAAAGTCGAAAATGTAATCGGTACCCGAGGTGACACCGTCTCCAGCAATGGGGTTGCCCGCCAGATTCACTATGGAAGTTGTACCGCAGACAAAAAGGCGATAGGTTCCATTTGTTGGAGGAGACGCCAAAACGACGACGGCCGTTTTGGAAAGATAGGAGACACTGGCAACAGAGATCTGGGTGTCATCTGAAACGCGCCCGCCCAGGCAGGAGGTTGTATCGAAGGTGCCATTGGCGCCGTCTTCCACTAATAAATAGTTAGAAGGGTTGGTCACATCATCGGGATTCGTATCTCCGGCTGGGTCATTGGCTTCGTCATCAAAGGTGATGGTGAATGTGGAGGGACCAGTCGTATAAGTGGGCAATAATGAAGTGACAAAAACTCCAAATGTAGTGCCATCGATGACAATGTTGTGCTGCCCTGCAATGGAATTCGCGCCGCCGGGAACTGGCAGTGTCAAGATGGCCGGGTTGACACCAACTGAAAGGATCGTGCCGCCATTGAGCGCCAGTGCTGTTGTGGTTTGATAATCCAGATCTGGCGTTACATCGCCTGTTTGAACGATGTATCTAAAGGTCAGTGTATTTGTGCCGGAGCCAGAGAAATACTCGGCTCTGCGGTCTGTTGCGCCAGTTTCCAGCAGGATGGTGGGAAGCCCGCCTGAAGTATCCACGTTTACGATCTGGTCGAATGCAACTGTGACGGAAATCATATCACCGATAATATAAGTGCCATCTGGGTTGGTGGTATTCACGCTGGTAATAAACGGACTGATACTATTCACTGTAATGGTAAAAGTGTCTGTTACCGTCCCGCCGTTTCCATCATCGGCAGTCACGTCGATTCCATACACGCCTGCAGCACTGGCAAGTGGTGTGCCACTGAAAGTGCGGGTGGCGGCATCGAAGGATAACCATGCAGGTAATGCACCGCCGCCCGCCCGTTGAGCAGAGTAGACGAGAACATCGCCCACATCGGGATCGCTGAATGTGTTGGACGGGAACTGATAATTGAAAGCCACGTTTTCGGCTGCGCTCTGGTCAGGAATGGGAATGAAAACAACCGGCACATCGTTGGAGTTAACCACTTGAAGGTCGAAGTTGTCGCTTATAGTTCCGCCAGTGCCGTCATCAGCGGTCACTTTAATGGTGACAAGGCCCACATCGCTATTCGAAGGTGTGCCGCTAAAAGTGCGGGTGGCAGCATCGAAGGATAACCATGCGGGCAATGCGCTGCCATCCGCCAGTTGGGCAGTATAGGTTAGCGTAGTGCCTATATCTGGATCACCGAATGTGTTGGATGGGAATGCATATGTGAAGGCAAGGTCTTCAGTGGCATTTTGATTGGGGATTGGGTTAACAAGATATGGGTTGCTGTTCGCAGATGTGACTGTTATGTCGAATGTATCTGTGACAGAGCCGCCATTGCCGTCACTGGCAATGACATCAATGGACACCGTGCCGATATGGACGTTTAGAGGTGTGCCACTAAGCGTACGAGTGGCAGAATCGAAAGACACCCAAGCAGGCAATAGGCCACCGCCTGCCAATTGGGCAGAGTAGGAGAGAGTATCGCCTGCATCCGGGTCACTGAATGTATTAGCCGCGAATGTAAAGTTGAATACCGTGTTTTCAGCCACGGTTTGGTTTGGGATGGGAACAACAACCACGGGAGGGTCGTTCACATTCATTACCACAAGGTCGAAATTATCTTTTGCCGTTCCGCCGAATCCATCATCGGCGGTCACCTCGAGCGTGATGATACCCACATCTGCATTGGAGGGAGTGCCGCTGAAAGTACGAGTGGCAGAGTTAAAGGTTAACCATGCGGATAAGGCGCCGCCCCCCGCCCGTTGAGCAGTATAGGTAAACACATCGCCTACATCCAAGTCACTGAATACGTTTGCAGGGAACATATAACTAAATGCAGAATCTTCAGTGGCGTTTTGATTGGGAATCGGGTTTGCAACCACGGGGAGATCATTGGCAGCATTGATCGTAATGTTCACTGTATCGGCAGCGGTAAGCGTACCGCCTGCACCGGTATTCCCCATGTCGCTGGTGGTGATAGAGAGGACTGCCGCGCCGTTGTAATTCGTAGTTGGGTTGAATGTAAGGGCGGCAAGTGCGCTGTTGATATTTGTCAGGGAACCTGTAAAAACCAATGTCGAGTCTGCGGTGCCGTCACCAGTGGTAAAACTCAAGCCGGTTGTGCCCGCCAACGTCAATATCCCGTTCGTGACCGAGAGCGTACCCTCAAGATTGCCTGAACCTGCATCCACATCACTGATCGAGATCGCATTGCCATTGCCTGCACTAAAGACCAGCGCCGTATCTTCGTTGATGGTTTGCCCGCCTGGGACAGAATTCACTGGAGGATCATTGACCGGGGCAATGTTAATAGTGGCTGTATCATTCCCAGAGTGGACGCCATCATTAGCAGTGATGGTAAGTATCAGGCTGGACACAGGCGTATCATCATCTAAAAGGAAGGTAAGCGCGCCTCCTGAATTGCCAGCAAAGAAGTCGTTCAACTGGGCGATTGTTCCAGTCAATTGCAGGGTGTTCGTTCCATTGCCCGATGCGATGACCGCGCCGGTTGTACCAACACTGGCTGTGAGTTTGGCATTGGCATCTGCCGCGGCAATCGTGACGGTTAACGGGTCACCATTTAAATCATCAACGCTGATTCCTGTGCCGTGCAAGTTGAGCGCGGTCTGTTCATCAACAGTGTAACTTACAGGAGTGATTGTCACTGTTGGAACACTTCCATCGTATTCGAAAGCGCCCACATCACAACCCGTCCCAAAAGGACGTGTCACGCCGCGCTGGTCTTTGCCGCTGACAGGGGCGGCGGCGCAAGTGGTAGCATTGCCCGCATCTATAGCAGCGGAGCCGTGAAGCAGCGCCAGCGTCTGTGTGGGTCCGCCATTGTCTGCCAAGGTGGGACTCAATTTGAGCATGGTGGAAGTTACTGGCGTTGCAGAGCCACATGTGGTATCGGTGGCAAGGTTATCTGGCCCGGCAATAGTTGTGCCAGCACCTGCACAATTACTTTGAAAGAAAATGGTCGTGGAGACAATGGTGTTCTTAAGTTCGAGTGTGGTGGCATAACCGCCGCCAATATTGTAAATATTCCCTCCGTTTACCGAGCCATTATCAGAAAAGGTATTGTTAATGGAAGTCGTAGTGCCGTCTCTAAGGTAGAGACCGCCGCCATCGTTTGCCGCGCTGTTCTCCGTGATGGTGCTATTGGCAATGATAAACGAACCGGGATAGGAGATGTTGTAGATGCCGCCGCCGTTTGTGCCTGCGCTGTTCTCACTGATAGTGCTATTCGTGATAAGGAGTGAACCGCGGTTCATGATTCCGCCGCCTCTTAAACTTGCGCGGTTTTGAAAAAAGACGCTGTTCGTAATTGTTGTATTACCAAGTGGGTAAACGGCTCCACCATCGTTATCAGTCTTATTGTTTAAAAAAATGCTGTTGGTAATCGACAATGCTCCAATGCTGTATACAGCGCCACCATCAACATAGCAGATGGGGTTACCAGGGTCACATACGCTACTGTTTCCGTTGAAGGTGCTATTGATGATACCCAACGTACCCGAAATGTTGTTGTACACGGCTCCACCATAATCACCAAGGGGGGAACCATTGAATAAGGTGATGTTTTGAAGGGTTAAGTTCGCCCCATTTGCCACTTCGATAAAACGGAAATTGGGTATGCCAACAGCAGAGGAACGCGCAAGGGTGTAGCCATTTCCATCTATGGTCAGAGCATTGCCGCCATCTGGTTGAATGATGGGCAGACCATTTTCACCAGTAGTAATATTATTAACAGCAATGAGTGTAATATTCGACGTCAATGTGATCGTATCTGCCGTGCCGTTTGCATTGGCAGTGTTAATCGCATTAACGAGCTCGGTTGCGTTTGAAACAGAAAAAGACGCCGCCCCCGCCGGGGTGACGTTAAGTGCGCTGCCAAGCAACGAAAGTAATAAGGCAATAACCACAGGCCGATGAAGCAAACGGAAATTCATCAAAACTCCTCCAGTAAAAAGAACTCTCAAATTCCAAATAAAGTTGCCAGATTATAAAGGATGGATTTTGTTTCGTAAAAGGGATAAAAAAACTCCAAGTTGTTTAGGCTTGGAGTTTTATCATTCTTATTTCTCTTTACTTTACTTGCCTACCATTTGCGCTGGGACTGTAATATCGCCCCTTTGCGGGGTTCCCACAGCACATGGACCCTAATCATTAAAATTTATTCTTCCACAACAATTTGAAAATCTTTTTCCAAAGTCTGCCCGCCAACCATGGTTCCCACACATGCTACAAAGACTGTGAAAGTGAAAGTCCCTGTTTCCTCTGGCGTACCGCTGATTTTTGCGCTATCTTCTCCGTCCGCAAAAATAAGTTCAAGTCCTGCGGGGAGCGTGCCACTTGAAATGAACACACTATTCAAAGGCGTGACGTTATCACGAACATGGATCTCAACCTCGTATTCCACACCTGCTTGCGCGTTTGGCAGGACATCAGGTTCGATCTTGAGCAAAATGGTTGAAGGTGTAAAAATATAGTCGGATGTGGGCATCGCTTCTGCGCGGGTGAAGCGGGGGAACAGAGAACAGGCAAAAGATACCACCGAGACCAGCAACACCACCGCCAAAATAGATGATTTATTACTTTTCATAACTCTCCTTTGAATGCCCCTCCCGATGGTCGCACTTTCAGCAGATGGTAATATCACCCCCTTGTGGGGCTCCCGTATCGCCGCCAGCCGACCGCAAAGCGGGTGACGGGGGATTTTCACTCCACAACAATCGTATATTCCTTTTCAGCACTCTGCCCGATGAGCATGGTTGAGAAACATGATACAGAGACTGTGAACGTGAATGTCCCTGTTTCTTTTGGAATACCGCTGATTTTTGCGCCATCGACATGATCCACGAAAACAAGTTCAAGCCCCGCAGGAAGAGTTCCACTTGAAATGGACACATTATTCACAGGTGTGACGTTATCACTGACGCGGATATCAACCTCGTACTCCACACCTGTTTGCCCATTAGGGAGGGACGCGGGCTCGATCTTGAGCGGAGTGGTTACAGGCGTAAAAATATAGTTAGGCGTGGGCGTCTCTTCCGCACGGGTGAACAGGGAACAGGCAAAAGATACCATCGAGACCAGTATCACCACCAAAAGGGTTGACTTATTAACTTTATTACTTTTCACAACTCTCCTTTGAACGCCCCTCCCGAAGGTCGCAGCACGGACGGTAACAACGTGGACAATCCCTCTCCCGTCTGAGACTGTAACTCCTGCAGCGATATTATCCCTTGTGGGACGCCAATGTGTTTCTCCTACTATAAACTATCTTTCAACTCATCAAATTTCTCTATAAATTCTTTGTTTTGGAAAAGCTTTGAAATTATAATGGGACGTTCTCCATCTACCCGAATCTCCAAATAAGTATTTTTGTTTTTTATATCCAAAACCTCAGACACTTCTATATCGAAAACGCGAAACGGCCAGATCATACGCGATTGTCCTCGCCCAATGATTCGTCTATTCGTCAGCGCCAATTCATCCATGAAAAAATGAAGCAAATCCAAAACTCCAACCACGATAAGTGCGATCGCTGGGACGTATATACAGCTCAATAAACAAACAGGAATCAATATCTGTATTGCCATTGGATCCGTGGATGTAGGCTGGGGAAAGTCTGTAAATAGATTTGATAAATATCGCCAGGCAAAAAACGCAATCACAGGAAAGGTTATAACATTCTGAGATATCATTTTATAGTAATGTCGAAATTTTCTTCCTCTATTGATTTTGAAAAGAATTTCTTCACCTGCTTCAAGTTTATTGTCAACAAAACTCATTATATTCTCCTGTCGATTAGCGTACGAAGATCAAAACTTTATTACTAGGCCCAATCTCTCTTATGCTCCAAAATGGACTGTCTTGTGTTTCATAAATACTCTCAACTTCCCTTCCCCCATTTGGAGGGAAGAACGGGAAGGGGTTCACAACTCTCCTATAAATGCCCTATCCAGCACGGACGGTAACAGCGCACCCAATTCCTCTCCCGTCTGGGACTGCAACTCCCGCAACGGCACCAGCTTTATAGCGGCCACACTACTTAATGGTTTTAGGGTGTTTTTATAGGTCGTAGCGCCTATCGAGTTTCGACATCATTGTTCGTCTTCTTTAAAATATTTGAAAAAGAAAAGTACTAAGAGGAACAAAAGCTATTACTATTAACATTTGGTGAAGTGCTTTTTCCACGTTTCTGCTGTGCTTCAACAAATGAGCATCAAAATTATGCTTCACGTCAATTTCTATTAGTTCAGAAGCATATCGTTTTAATGCTTCATGCGCACGCTCTCTGTGAACATCAATATATTGGGTCGTATATTTAATATTTAACAAAGCTGTTGTATTGGCAGCAATTATTATTACAGGTAAACCAAGCCCGTTCATAATAGTCAGATTAGAGTTGTTCTGATAGCCAAAAGTGAAAGCAAGTGCACTTAACGTCAGCATAAAATTTTGCATAGACAATCTTTGATTTACATCTTTTTCAATTCTTTCATACTGGTGCTCATAATACATGCGAACGTATTCTGAATCGACTTGCTTCTTCGTAATCGCCATAAGAATCTCCTTTTGATTACCTTGCCATGTTTTTGAGTGCAACTAACTGTAGTAATGGGGGGAATGAATAACTACAATTCACCTTTGAAAGCTTTATTTAAAACACTCGGTAGCAACACGGACAATTCCTCCCCCGTAGCGGACTGTACCTCCTGCAGCGATATCATCTCCTTGTGGGACGCCAGCCGCACTTGCCGAAGGTCTCGCGTTAGCGAGAAGCCATCGAGATACGCCACCCACGATGTACCGCGGCCGAAGGGGCGAGCGGGGAAAACTATTCCTAGTTTTTTGAATTGAACGTTTCATAAAATTTAATCAAAGATTCCACTTCTGCCTGAGTAGTTGTCTGCCAATCTCCAAAATCTATTTCTCCATCAAAAAACAACCTGTGATAAATCGCCATTATGTTGACCAAGTCTTGATAAAGTTTTTCGACTTGGTCTAAATCAAGTCGAACTTGATTCTCCCGCCATTCAGGTTGTTTGACGTGTTTAAGGTCAAGATGGGCCAGATTTCTATCTCGCTGACCTTCAAGTACATCAATAATTGACTTATACGATTCTAGAAGTCGAAAATGTGCTTCGACTATTTTTTCAATCTCGCCAGTTGAAAAAAAATGAAACAACTGTGGAGTTTTTCTTGTCTGCTCAAGAAGATATTGCACATTTACAGAATCATCTTTGTATTTTTTCTTGGCTACAACCATCCTCGAAAGGATCAACGCGCTGTCGTTTAAACATGACGAGTAAAACGTATCAAACAACGTTGGTGTTAATCTCAACTCGCTTTTATTTAGCATTTTTGCGGCATAAAAGGAACGAAGTCCCCAAGTAAGCTCATCGCAAATTGCTAGAATTAACCTTTCCATACGTTGTTCAATCGAGATCATATCTCACAACTCTCCCTTAAAACCCTGTCCAGCACGGACGGTCTTAACTTCGTTCATTATTTTTCCTGAAATTATTTTATCAATAAAACGGATAATTTCCCTGCCTTTGTGTTGGAGACTCTTCGAATCAAAAACCGCCAGGTGATCTGTTTTAGCAGAGCCTGACGGTTTTTGATTGACATTTGGTAGCGGGGGCAGGACTTGAACCTGCGACCTTCGGGTTATGAGCCCGACGAGCTGCCACTGCTCCACCCCGCATCGGTTATTAGAGCCTCAAGATATTACCATAGTCATTATATAAAAGTCAAGCCAATAAAAAAAAGATCAAACATACACGCAAACAAATTGCAATGAAAGAAACATCGAAACCAGTACCATTGGTTGAAAACTTTTGTTAAGATTTGGTGTATAATACATAAACCTTAACAATCTTAAAAAACAATATAAGATATTATTCTGGAATTATTTTTGATACATACACTATGAAGACCACCACACTCCTGGTCATTGAAGGCCGTCACGCAGAAATCCCTTCCTTTGCAGCTGATTTGCAAAAGAAGGGATTTGATGTGCATATAGCACAAAATGGCAGTCATGCTGTCGCACAGTTAAAAAGCGTCAGCCCAAGCATTGTTGTGATCAACGCCGCTTCTCTTCGCAGTACGGGCTTGCGCATCTGCCAATCCATTCGCGAAAAAGACGCAAAACTGCCCATTATTCTAATTCTTGAAAATGATGTTGAAGTTGCCAAAGACGCAGCGGATGCAGTTTTATATTTACCGTTTACAGTGCAAAAACTTGTCAACCGCATCAAGCCGCTTCTGCCCGGTGACGGTAAAAATGTGGTTCACGTCGGCCCCATTCGCCTTGATCTTGAAAAACGCCGCGTTCGCAGCCTTGGAAAGAACACAAAACTTACCCCCCGCCTCGTGACCATTCTCAACTTGTTAATGGAAAAACATGGCGAAGTGATCGAGCGCGAGACACTTTTCAAAAAAGCGTGGGAAACGAACTACACCGGTGATACACGTACATTGGATGTACATATCTCCTGGCTGCGCCGCGCGATCGAACTTGACCCCGAGAACCCCAAATTTCTCAGAACCATTCGCGGCGTTGGCTACCGCCTAGATATCTAATTGATATTGCTTCCCGTCAACAGTTACCAATCGGACACAACCTTTGTGTCCGATTTTTATTTTTAATTCCATGGATAATTCACCGCTTCGTCCGTGACGTTGAGCCTGTGCAACACTATTGAATATCTTCCCATCCCAATTTGGGTCGACCTCCCAGAAATCCACATCCAGGCCTGTCTTCAGATGAACAGCATCACCAGATATTTTCACGCTTGTACCTTTGGGCTTACTTAACAGCGGGTACTTAATTTCAGCATCACGTTCAAAAGAAACCACAGATTTAGAGTTGATCAACCTGCTTCTGGTTGTATGCAATGCGCGGAAAGTTTCATCCACCCCGATAAATTTGCGTCCATTTTTAGCGGCGGCAAAAGCCGTGGTACCAGAGCCGCTAAAGAAATCGGCAACAAGGTCTCCTTTATTAGATGAAGAGAGGATAATTCGCTCCAGCAACGCCAAAGGCTTTTGCGTTGGGTATCCCGTACGTTCATTATGTAAGCGGGCTACAACTGGAAAATACCACCAATCTTCAGGGACCTTGCCCCGCTCCAGATCAGGGATCTTTCCAAAGCCAGCCTTACGTGAAGATCTAAAAGTTGTCAGCGTGTTTGGGTTATACGGTTCGCGGACGGCATCTGCATTGAAGGTGTAATCCTTGCTTTTAGCAAAGGACAAAATAGTATCGTGTTTGCGGTTGAAAGCACTCTTGATCGGTGAGGGGCCGTGATATGTCCAGATGATCTCGTTGATAAAGTTTTCTGCACCAAAGAATTCATCCAGCAACAGGCGGGCATACGCATCGGCGTGCCAATCAAGATGCAGGTAAAGCATCCCGTTTGGTGCAAGCAGACGGTACATTAATTCAAGGCGTTCGTAGAGAAATTGCAAATAAGAGTCAAGATCGGGCCAGGCATCATGATAGCCCGCGGCCAATTTCCATTTGGATGGCTTGCGTGAATCTTCTCCGCGGCCGATGCGGGTGGTGAAATTTCGATTTGTAAAAAATGGCGGGTCGGCATAGATAAGGTTAATACGGCCTTCGTATTCTGGCAGAAGTGAAGCCATCACGGAAAGGTTATCACCGAGAATCAGGCGGCCATCCACACGTGACTTCTGGTATCCGAGTCCGTTTGGATGTAGGAGAGAGTCGGTCGTAAGCGTGGCAGGCGTGGGCGCGGCGGGATGCTTTCCCGTCCAGTTAAATGAAGGCATAAGGGTTGTTTACTTTTCAGTGGTTGAGGATGCGATGAGGATGGAAATCCTAATAATGGATTTCCACTTTTGAGCCATGCCCGCGATCATTTGAAATGGCCTCGACAGTATGAGGTGGCTGCACCCAGCGGAATATCCAATTGGCTTCGTTACTGCGCATGTTGATACAGCCGTGACTCATGGGTTCGCCAAAATTTTCATGCCAGTAGGTTCCGTGGAACGCATGGCCGACTGGCGTGAAAAACGTTGACCAGGGTACACCAGGCAAAACGTAATTATCTTCATCTGTAGAGACATCCACATTGCCGCCCTGGCTAAGGCCA
>JAVBXV010000391.1 GCA_030824405.1 Anaerolineales bacterium
GAATATTGAGTCATGTGTTCCAGTATCAAGTATCAAATTTTCAATAATTGTACCTGACACGCGGCACACTTAAAAAATGAGCATTGCATCGCCAAAAGAATAAAAGCGATAACCTTCCTTGATGGCCGTCCCATACGCGGACAAAATTTTCTCGCGCCCCGCAAACGCGCTCACCAGCATGATCAGCGTGGACTTGGGTAAATGAAAGTTCGTGATCATCACATCCACCACGGTGAATTGATAACCAGGCAAAATGAAAATATCGGTTGGCCCTGTAAATGCAGATATTTTATATTCAGGATTCGCGGTTCGAGATTCGATGTTTGAATTTCTTCCTGCAGATTCCAATGTGCGTACCGAGGTTGTACCTACTGCAACCACCCGTCCGCCGCTTTGCTTGGTTTGATTAATCAGGTCAGCAGTCTCCTGCGAGAGCTCGCACCACTCGGTATGAATTTTGTGTTCTTCGGGAGAATCTTCTGTGACGGGTGCAAACGTATCGAGGCCCACGTGCAAGGTCACATAGGCGATCTTCACGCCCATGGTTTTTAATTCGTCTAACAGTTGCGGCGTGAAGTGCAAGCCTGCGGTTGGTGCAGCGGCCGAACCAAGTTCTTTCGCAAACACGGTTTGATATCGTTCGGGGTCGCTCAATTTCTCATGAATATACGGCGGTAAAGGGACATTGCCCACTTGAGAAAAATACGGCTCCACAGGTTCAGAGAACTTGATCAACCGCTCTGAGCCTTCAAGAATTTCAAGGATCTCCGCCTGCGGACCATTCTCGATCTGCACCTTCTTGCCTACACGCAAACCTTTGCCGCCCACCAAAGATTCCCAAGTCAACGCATCGCGGCGGCGCAGGAGCAGAAGCTCCACTTTGCCACCCGTCTCTTTTTTGGCAAAGATTCGTGCAGGGATAACGCGCGTTTGATTGAGAACCAGCAAGTCGTTTGGTTTTAAGTAATCAACAATATCGTGGAAAAATTTGTGCTCAAGATTTCCGCTTTCATGGTTCAAGACCAGCAAACGCGAAGAATCGCGCGGCTCAGCAGGAGTCTGCGCGATGGAAGATTCAGGAAGATGATAATCAAAGTCAGATGTTTTCAATTTCTATTTTCGTAAAAAGCGGCTAATTATATTTAGGACAATGGAAAGGATCACCGAAACCAAAATCGAGCTTGTAATTGGGAAGTAAAAACTGCCATTCTCCCTTTCAATGCAGATATCCCCAGGCAATCTTCCAAGCGGAATGCCAAATTTTGCGGCAAGAAAGACTCCCCCGCCAATGAGGAAGATAACAATTCCCCCGATCATGAGATAACGAGCCATGGTATCCATTATTAATTCAGAGATCGCTTCGTTGCAATGACATTATAAAAGTCTCTGCTGTCCTTCTTCACGATATTCCAGATTCAAATGCTCATAAGCAGACTTAGTGGCAATGCGTCCCTGCGGGGTTCTATCGAGGAAACCAAGTTGTAAAAGATATGGTTCGACCACATCCATGATCGTATCCTGCTCTTCACTGATGGATGCGGCAATGGTGTTCAAGCCAACAGGGCCGCCATTATATTTTTCAATGATCGTACGGAGCACACGGCGATCAACATCATCGAGGCCGAGCGGGTCCACCTGTAACAGATCCAAGGCTTCCTTTGCCACTTTTTGGGTGATCGTCCCATCCGCGCGGACCTGGGCGAAATCACGGACACGGCGCAACAAACGCAGCGCAATACGCGGGGTTCCACGCGCGCGGCGAGCCACTTCGGAAATCCCATCCACATCGGCATGGACTTTAAGCATGCCAGCCGCGCGGTTGACGATCTTCTTCATGGCGTCGATATCGTAATAATCCAAACGATAGACCGCGCCAAAACGCGCGCGCAGTGGAGCAGTCACCAATGCCAGGCGCGTGGTTGCGCCCACCACTGTAAATTTCGGGAGTTTCAAACGGATCGAACGCGCCGAAGGACCTTTGCCAATGACAATGTCCAAGGCAAAATCTTCCATGGCGGGATAGAGCACTTCTTCCACTGCCCTGCCGAGGCGATGGATCTCGTCGATAAAGATCACATCTCCAGCGCGGAGGTTGGTGAGGATGGCAGCCAGATCGCCCGCGCGTTCGATGGCGGGGCCAGCGGTCACTTTTACATTGACACCCATTTCATTGCCCAGCACATGCGCGAGTGTGGTCTTCCCCAAACCAGGCGGGCCATAAAATAGGACATGATCCAGCGCCTCACTTCGTCCACGGGCGGCATCGATAAGAATGGACAGATTTTCCTTAACCTGATCCTGGCCGATGAGATCGTTCAATTTCTGCGGACGAAGGGCATTGTCCACGCGGTCATCGGGTTTGGATTCTGGGTCAAGGGGACGAGGAGTGTTTTTAGCCATAGCGTGGATTATACCTCGCAGGCATACATAACAATAAACCGCCTCCCAACTTTCAGTTAAGTGGGAGGCGGCGCGCTCATTATAAGAATCAAGCAGGGATGACCTAGCGTTTAGTCATCCCTGCAAAAAAGATTGCTCTTCGGCAGTCTGGCGGCCCTGACCCATTTCGAGTTTTAGGCCCATAACTTTGCGCAATCAAGTTTCCCTGATTTTGCCTTTCGGTCAGCCGGTCGGTCATGATCATGAATATCTATATGATTTTAGACGCTCTGGCTTTGCGTCGCCGTCTTTTAGCGGCTTTGCTTTTATCGGCAGTCTGGCGGCCCTGACTCAGTTCAGCTTTAGGTCCATGACTTTGCGTCGCCGGGTTTTTCCCGACTTTGCCTTTTCTCGGAGCAACTTTATTATTGCACGATTTATTTTGAATTTCAATCACTCAGATGTTCTATATTACAAAAAATGGTCGAGAGCAAGCTCCCGACCATTTTTTTCTTATTGCACTACTTCCAAAAATGTTGTTTCCACCGTCATGCCCCAGCGCAAACGCTCATCACTGTTATCCACGCGGATGGTCACTGTGTAAAGAATATCGCCGCCTTGTTGTGTATAGGCATTGCTGATCTCTGTAATCACGCCAGACAGCACAACATCCGATAACGCATCGGGGGTCATGCTTACAGTTTGGCCAACACTTAACTTGACCACTTCAAGCTCGGTGACATCTGTGGTCTTGACCATCCATTGAGAAAAGTTTGCAACACTCACAGCTCTGTTTTCAGGACCAACCTGCTCACCCGCCTTGACACTCACATCTGCAACAACGCCATCAAAAGGCGCAGTGAGCACAAAGTTGGCCAGCGTATCTTTGGCGGCATCAAGTTGTGCTTTTGCCAATGTCAGTTGGTCGGCGTTCGGCCCGTCCAGACTGATCTCGTATTGATGCTTGGCTTCGGCTTCGATCGCAAGCGCGGCATCATACGCGGCACGAACTTCATCGCGTTCACGCATATCATCTTCAAGATCACGAATGGCCTGATTCAAATCTTCCTGCGAACGTTCAAGATCATCTTCTGCGTTCTTGCGTTTGGAATTATCCTGATCGAGGTCTTTGTACTTATCAAATTCTTCCTGTGCATCAACAAGGTCCTGCTGACGATCTTCGATCACAGCCTTGTCATCTTCAATGCGGTCTTCGATATCATTCACATTTAGATCTTCCCAATCTTCCTCAGCCGCGGCGCGCACAATTTGCGCATCCATGTAAGCCTGCCAGAGATTGGCACGGTCTCCACTTTCATTGCGGAGGAGAAGATCATAGGCATTCTGTGCGACGACGACCTGCGCTTCAGCCCCGCCCGCATTTGCGAGGCGAACTAATACATCTCCCTGTTTGACGGTTTGCCCGGCTGTCACAAATACATCTTCAACGATGCCGCGTGCCTGGAAGAATAAATTAGCCGCCTGGATCGGTTCAAGCCGTCCCTCAGCCACCACGTCATTGACGGTGTTGACTTCCACAGGTGCGGGGGTTGCCTGTGATTGTGCCCCACATGCCGCAAGCAAAAGCGACAGGGTTGTAGCTATTGTAATGATACGTAAAATATTTTTTTTCATGTTTACCTTCTCTATTTTATATGGCAGGGTTTCAATGCCTGCCCTCACATTTTTTTATTCGTACGCCAACACTTCGCGGATGGTCAATCTGGCCGCACTTCGCGCAGGCAGGATCGACCCAACCACGGAAAGGATCAAAACCAGACCGAACCAAATTACATATCCTAAATATGTAAAAACAACATTGATGGGAGTTTCAAAGATGGCCAAACTCACGATCGTGGACAGCAAATAAGTGAACGGAATAGACAGGATGATCGCCAGCGTAAATGAGATCGCGCCGATCACAAAGCCTTCGCCGATCACAGTCCGCATGACGGAGCGGTCATCAGCGCCAATGGCGCGCATGATGCCGATCTCACGAGTGCGCTCAAGCACATTCATGCCCATGGTTCCAGTCAGGCCCATCGCGCCCACGATCGCTGTCAGGATCGCCATGATGAGCAGAAATACCACCAGCGTATCCAAACTCTCAGAAGCAGTATCAAGTGAGGCTGAGCCTGATTCGGCCTGTCTCACTTTAAATCCCTGAGAGCGGAAATAATCATCCAATTTCTCAGCCATTAGATCCTGGCTTGCACGGTCGTGCTCTGTAGTTACCATGCGGAAGGAATACGATCGGTTGGTGAGGTTCAGCACCTGCGAGGAATATTCAAACGGGGTATATCCCAAAATTCCTTCCTGCCCAACGAATTTGAAAATACCCACCACTTCCCAATATTCTTCCTGGCCGTCCACTTTCAAATACAGGAAATCACCAGCGTGCAGGTCTGGGTAATAATTTAGAACAGCTTCACTCACGGTCAGCTTGCGCACATCATCAGCCCTGATCCAGCGTCCTTCCACAAGGATCGGATTCACCAACTCACTATCGGCTGGCGGCGCAAGCAGGTTGATATTATCGGCCACGGTGCCATCGGGATACAAAAGTTCCACGCCGATAAATTGCCAGCCTTCAACATCTTCAACCCCATCCACCTGAAAGGCATATTGCTCCACCTCGCGGATGCGATACGGCTTATCGAAATCCATCGTAACATCAGCGCGGAAGTAACTGCCGATCTGGTCAATATAATCATGCAGGGTCACACGCACATTGAACACGGCAATAAATATAGCACCGCCCATCGTAAGCGTGAAAAGGGTCAACACCAAACGTCCACGGCGGCGAAAGGTATTCCGCAGCGAAATAATGAACGGACGCGGCATGTGGATGCCGCGTGCAGCCAGAATACGGGTCATCTTGACAAGCGCCCAATCAAACCAACTCACGCGGTCCTGCTGGCCTGCATGCGGCTTGCTCTCATCACCAGTAAGGTCACCGCTCAAGGCACGTAGTACAGTAATTTTGGAACCATTCAAAACAGGCGCAAGCCCCGCCACAAGCGGAACAAGCAACCCCACAGCGATCTGAATGAAGAAAGCCATGGGAACAATGCGATAGCCCAATATATTGAAATTCAATTCATTGGCAATATACAGTGCAAGTCCATATGCACCCTGCCCGCCAAGCGGAACAGCGATCAACAAAGCCAGCACGCCGAACGCCATGATCATGGCAAGGTACATGATAAAGACCTGCTTATTCCTGCCGCCCACCAATTTGATCACACCAATATGCCGCAAGTGTTGATTCAACAATGCGCTCAATGTGTTCGCGATCAGTGAACTGGAAAGGAATACGATCAGAATACCAAGCGCCAGCAAAATTCCAAGCACGGCGTTGACGGTGTCTGCAAGCGGATGCTTGTGTGTTTCAGAGAAACGCGTCCGCTGTACAGCAGAGCCATTCTTTTCAAGCCTATCCTTCAGCGCCCCACCCACCTCACGAATATGAGGAAGGTCATCCTGGTTTTCAGAAACAGTTACATAGGCGCGGTTGAAAAGATCTGGCTGGCGCAAAGTTTGCAGGGTCTTCATTACTGTGTATGCAAATGGCGGCGCAAGAAAATCACCTGCACCTGTGCTGGCATCTTTCACGACCCCAACCACCTTCAAAGATTTGTTTGTGCCATCTGCCAATTCAAAGACAAGGTTTTCACCCACTTTGATATCCAGCTTATCAAGCGCATCCTTTTCCAACAGGATCTCATCCTTGCGCGCTTCCATCTCCCCCGAAACGGGCACCAGCAAGTTGACCTTGTTTTCGCTGAAACTTTCAAGCACTACAAGATTGAGCGTGATCCACTGGTCGCTGCCTTCAGTGCGCACGCGGTAATTGATCACACGCCTGCCTTCCACATCCTCGACACCGTTTAAGTTTTTGAGGGAAGCAAGCACATCGTCATCAAAATTGACAAGACGAAGTTCAATATTTGCAGGGTTATTGGACGCATAGGAAACGCTCATGTCATTGGAGATGATCTGATACGCGCCTGCGATCACTCCAATCGAGAACACACCCACTGCGATGGATAAGACCACCAGCAGTGTGCGTGCCTTGTTATCAAATAGATCGTGGAAAACCTTACGCCATCTGGGTCTCATTATTATTTTAACAACTCACTCACTTCAGTACCGGAATAGGGTTTCACAGTGACATCCTTTACGCCGTCACGCAGATATTGTGTGACACGTTCTGGGTTGATTGCAGAGGTCAGGATGACTGTCTTCGAGGCGAGGCCTGCTTTTGAAAGCGCAGCCAGCACCTCGGTCAGGGAAATTGAAGCGATGTTTTCATCCACTAGAATCATATCTGCAGATGGAAGCTTTTTCAAGTCTGTGGATTGAGTCAACTTAACTTTGGTGCTCTTCAACAGTTCTGTGAAAAGTTTAGCCCAATCGTCATTATCATCGATCAATAAAATATCTTTCACGCTGCCTTGTTGAGCCTGTTCAGCGTTGACGCGTCCCTGGGGCAGGAACATGGCAACCGTGGTGCCTTTGCCGTCTTCGCTGACCAGTGCAATGCGCCCCTGTGCCTGCGAAATGACATGCATGGCGGCGGGCAAACCGAGCCCGTGATGAGATACGCCGCGTGTGGTGAAGAATGGTGACCAGGTCTTGCGCATCACATCTTCAGACATGCCCGCGCCGTCATCTTCAACATCAATTTCCAACATGCCGCGTTCCTCGGTGGGACGGACACTTACCTTGATCGATTTCGCACCTGCTTCTGCGGCGTTCTGCAAAATATTTCCAAGCGCGCGCGTGAGCTGGGTGCTGTCTGCAACAACATAGGCGGCACGCGGATCGATCTTGACACTGACCATCTTCTCTGAGATCTGGCGTTGATGGATGGCGGTTTGAAGTACATCTGCAAACAGAACAGGGCGCGGCAACATTTCACGCACAGCGCCGATCAATTGTTCCTTCACCTGAATGATCTGGGCGGTGCTTTCGGAGATCATGTCGAGATCTTCCTTAAGGGAGTCAAGGTCTACTTTGCCATCTGCAATTTCTTCGCGCAGGCGGGCAACGGTCAATGAGATCGGCAGGGTCTTGTTGCCGATCCAATGAATGGCTTCGGTGGAAGCAGTCGTCAAAGCTTCAAAGACCTTGTTGCGCAGAATTTCTGCATGGGCTTCCTGAAGCTCGGTAATCAGATGGGCATTATTGATCGCAACTGCAAGATGCTCGGCCATGGTCAGCAGAGTGGTAATGTCATCTTCACTGAAGGCACGTTCTTCAGAACTCTGAATGGTGACCGCGCCCAACGCCCTGCCGCCATAAATGAGAGGCAGCGCCATCTCGGAGCGGGTGTAGGGCAAATGCGGATTCTTGAAATGTACTCGCTCTTCGCCGACATCCAACGCAATGCGCGCTTCGCCCAAAGCGATACAGGCGCCGATCATCGAATCAGTGCCGATCTTTAGTTTGTGTCCATCGGCGAGCATAGCTTTGCCAGCCTTGCCGTATCCCGCACGCAGCACGGCATATTCGTTGGCTTCGTCCACAAGGAAAACGCCAGCGTAGTACAGGTTATAGGATTCGCAAATGATGTTCACGGTTTGTGGAAGCAGTTCTTCAATGTTGAGAATGGAAGTGACTTCCTTGCCCACACGGTTGGCGGCTTTCAACAAACGCGAGCGACGCTCTGCCTGACGATGCAAATTAGAATTCTGAATGGCGATCGCCAGTTGATCTGCCATGGTTTGCAGTGCGGCGATGTCTTCTTCATGGAAAGCAGCCTCTTCAGTGGATTGAACCGTGAGCGCGCCAATGACCTCTTCCCCAACCATCAATGGGAGCGCCATTTCGGAGCGGGTCTTCAGCAGGTGGGGATTCTCAAAGAAAACCGCCTCCGTTCCCACATCCAGTGCGATGCGCCCTTCGCGATTGGCAATACAAGCACCGATCATCGAATTTCCGCCAACTGCAAGTTTATGATCTTCAGCAAGCATGGCCTTGCCCGCATCACCGCGCCCAACTTTTAGCACGGCATATTGCTTGGCTGGATCAAGCAGGAATACACCCGCATAATAAAAACCAAATTCTTCGCAAATGATCTCCACGGTGCGCTCAAATAATTCCTGCGGATTAAGAATGGTGGTGATGTTCTTTGCAGCGCGCGCAGCGGCCTTCAATAATGTAGCATGTCGTTGAATATCGCTTGTCATAAATTCCTCTTATTTTTCATTCAATATTTTTTGGATCAATTCCACAAGCCCCTGCTCGCGGCCTTTAACGAAGAACGCACTAGCCCCGCGTGAGACGGCATCTTTCGCCTTATTGACTTCATCGTACGCTGTGAGGATCACCACTGGCAGATCGCTCTTTTGTTTTTTCAGATCATCCAACAGGTCGAGCCCTGCGCCTGTCTTGGGCATGCCGTCAAAATCAGGCATGTTCAGATCCAGCACGGCAATGTTGACCGTACCTGAATTTTGTGCAAAGGCTTCGCGTCCGCTTTTGCAATCTGCGGCGGTCAACACATCAAAGCCAGCGCGTAATAATGTTTTTTCCAGACTTCGCAAGATCAACTTCTCATCATCAACCAAAAGAACTGTAGTCATTCATCCTCCATCAATTAAATTTTCTCAGCGGGCAATCGCACCGAGAACATCGCGCCTTTGCCTGCTTCACTTTCCAAAGTAATCTTTCCGCCATGTTGATTCACGATCTGCATCACAGAAGAAAGCCCCAGCCCCGTACCGCCGCTGCCACCCTTGGTGGTAAAAAATGAAACCCAGATCTTTTCCTGAATTTCTTTTGGAATACCAGGGCCGTTATCTTTCACCGTCACCAGCACAAAATTGGGATCTTCATCGCGGCGGCCATGCACCATAATTTTCGGCGTGGGCATCGCAGACATGGCCTCCCAGGAATTTTTGATCAAATTATTAAAGACCTGTTCCACCTGCCGCCCATCCACATGCGCGGACGGCATATCCGCAGACCATTCCATTTCCACCACGCCTTCGGGCAGCCCCATATTGGCAACCGTATCCGCGATCATTTCGCTCAATGAAACAGACGCATCATTTCGCTGGCGTGCAGGGCCGATCAATCCTTCTTTAATACTAAGAATAGTGACTGCGCTATTTTCGGCAATTTCCAGATCTTCAAAAAGCGATTCGACGCTGACCAGCGCCTGTAATCGATTCGACTTCATCGCAGACATCTCTTCGAGGACCTGACCCAGATCAATACCCAACGTCTGCGCTTCATCTCTGACCGTTTGAACTGCCACCCGTAAAGAATCATTTTTCAACTCTGCATCATTGACCTGCGCCACAAGCGCCAGCAAATAGACCAGATCCTCACGCACACGCTTGATACTCCCAGGGATCGGCGCCGCCTTGTTCCCCACCCAATGGATGGCTTCGCCTGTCGCTGTGGCGATGGCTTCAAATGTTTTCGTGCGCAAAATTTCAGAGTTGGCAGATTCGAGCTTGGTCATTAATTGCGCGTTATTGATCGCAATTGCAACCTGTTCTGCCATTGCTTCTAAAGATGTAATATCTTCTTCGCTGAATGCGTTCAACTGATCGCTTTGCACAGTCAACGCGCCCAGCGCACGCGAATCCACAATCAGGGGCAATGCCATTTCAGAGCGTGTGTTCGGCAAAAACGGATTCTCAAAGCGAGACGCTTCGCCTGCCACATCCAACGCCATCTGCGCCTGCTGCTGCATGATCGATCTTCCGATCATGGACTTTTCGTCCACGTGCAGGCGGTAGTTTTCAGCCATCATCTTGCGGCCTGCGGCGGCATAGCCCGCGCGCAACACTGCCCATTGACCATCTTCCGAGACCAGAAAAATTCCAGAATAATAAAAGTTGAACTCGCTGCAAATGATATTGACCGTGTGCTTCAACAGGTCATCCATATCCAAAATGGATGTGACCATTTGTCCAACACGCGCGGCGGTTTCGAGTAATTTGTGTCTGCGCTCCAGCATGGAGAACATGCGCTCATTTTGCTGCAGCAGATATTTATTGCGCTCCACCGTACTGCTTAATTGGCGAATATTCCCTTCGAGCCGTTCCACCAACTCCTGCTGATAGACCTGGAGATGATGTTCGGCGTTATCCAGCCGTTCCACTTTTCCATTGAGATAGGCATCCACCAACTCAACAAAGTCATCGTCAATGGGCTTGGAGATAAAGCCCACTGCCCCAGCCGCCAGCGCCCGCTCACGTGCACCTGGTGAAAGGTCTGCCGAGACGATCACGATCGGCGTCTTCGGCAGCATCTTATTTAATCGTGTGGCCGCTTCACTGCCAGACATGTGCGGAAGGTTATGATCCAGCAGGATCAGATCTGGCTGGGTTTCTTCGGCAAGCTGTAAACCATCCAGCGGGTCACCTGCTTCGAGCACAATATATTTGTGAGAAAGCAAACGCCGCACCAGTGAACGGGATTCGTCACTGTCTTCTATATAAAGGATCTGCGGCAGGCTGCGTGGGCTGGGTGTGGACATAATGTTTTCGGAGCGTGGGTTTATTCCCGCACTCCGTATTTTATTTTAATCTCGCGGGGTTACACGCTGGTCGGCAATCTTCTGTGCTTCCAAACGTTTTTGCAGGATCTTCGCCACAGCATCCGCTGTGATCGGGGACTCGTCCATGACGCGTGCAAATTCTGCACGGGGCAAAGCCAGCACTTCCACAGGGCTTTCCGCGGCGCGGACATTGGCCACAGATTTTCCTCCTCGCATCAATTCCATTTCGCCAAAGAACTCCCCTGCGCCAATGCGGGAGATCACATACTCCTTGTTGCTTTTCTGTTGCAGAACAACATCCACTTCACCCTGGCGGATCATGAAGAAATGATCCACGTTTTGATTGCGGGAGAGAATGGTCTCGTGCGGTTGATACACGCGTTTCTCGGCAAGTTTTGTGAACTCAAGCATGTGACGGTGACGCAATTGCGGCAATGATCTTGAAACCGCTTCATCGATCAACTCACCATCTGAAATAATGAGGTTGCGATGCGTACGCGAAGTCAGGGACGGGTCATGCGTGACCATGACAATGGTCTTGCCCTGCGCCACAAATTGTTCAAAGAGTTGAATGATCGTATCTGCCGAACGCGTATCGAGGTTGCCTGTTGGTTCATCGGCAACGAGCAGGGGCGGGTCACAGGCCATGGCGCGCGCAATGGCCGCAAGTTGTTGTTGGCCAGTTGATACCAACACGGGTAATTTATTTGCAAATTTTTCCAGACCAACCAGCTTCAACAATTCCATGGCGCGTTGCGGGCGTTCATCGAAATCGTACATGTCCACGTAATCCATGGGGAGCATTACGTTTTCAAGCAGGGTCAGCATAGGCAGTAACTGGAAGAATTGGAAAACAATGCCAAGATTCTTACCGCGCCAATTCGAGCGCTGGCTTTCGGTGACGCCTGTGTAAATATCTGTGCCGTGGACAACTACTTTGCCATCGGTGGGATGATCGATGCCTGTCACCATATTCAGCAGTGTTGATTTTCCACTGCCAGATTTTCCAACAATGGAAACAAACTCGCCGCGATAAATGGTCAGGTCTACGCCTTTGAGGACGGTGAAGACTCCCGCCGCGTTGGAAAATTTCTTGACCACGCCGCGTAGTTCGATCATCGCGTCAGGGTGGGATTCTGCATCTCGGACGAGAGCAGCTTTACGGGAAGAGCGAGGCGTTTTCATTTCCGCCTCCGAATGACGGTCTTGTCAAATTTCGGTTTCGCTTCCACCAATTCAGGGACATCTAATTCGCCATCGGTGATCGTGAGGCTGCGGGAAAAACGGCTGGCAAGACCCATATCGTGCGTGACCATCACAATGGTTTTTCC
>JAVBXV010000413.1 GCA_030824405.1 Anaerolineales bacterium
AGCGGGGATGGACCAACTGTTGTTATGGTGCATGGATTTTCAACCCCTTATTTTATTTTTGACATCACTTTCGAATTTCTAGTCAATTCGGGTTTTCAGGTCTTGCGGTATGATCTTTTGGGGCGCGGATTTTCAGACAGGCCAAACACATCCTATTCCATTGAACTCTTCGTCCGCCAACTGAAAGACCTGTTGGATACACTGAACCTCAAAGGGATACACTTAATGGGCTTATCCATGGGCGGGCCGATCACAGCCGCGTTCATAGATAAATATCCAGAGTATGTTCACAAGCATGTACTGATCGACCCCGCAGGCGCAAGACCGTTCACATATCCGTTTTTGCTGACTGCCGTGAAAATACCCTGGTTGGGCGAGCTATTTCTCGGTCTGTTTGGAAGCGGGGGCATGGTCAAATCCATTGCCTCAGATCTGTTCACATCTGAACTGGTGCAACAATTCCAGGCGAGGTACAGAATCCAAATGCAATATAAAGGATTCAAACGCGCCATCCTTTCCACCGTGCGGAGTGGAATGTTGGGATCATTCATAGAAGTATATGCGCGGCTGGGACAGCTAAAGAAACCCACCCTGCTCCTGTGGGGACGGCAGGATAAAACGGTACCGTTCAAATACAGCCAGGACATTCTCGCTGTCATGCCGCAGATACAATTCAATGTGATCGAAAATTGCGGACATCTTCCTCATTACGAAAAGCCCGCAGAAGTAAACCCGATCTTGCTCGAATTTTTACAAAGGAAAACCACATGAACACACAGGATATTCAATTGCTTTTCAAATACAATCAATGGGCAAACGCGAGGATATTAAACGCTGCCGCCAATGTGACCAACGAACAGTTTCTCGCGCCCGCTTCCTATCCGCACGGGGGCTTGCGCGGCACACTGACGCATACCCTCTCTGCAGAATTGATCTGGCGCAAACGATGGGAAGGCAATTCGCCGACCACACGCATCAAGGCGGATGATTTCCCAGACTTCGAGTCCATGCGTGCAAAGTGGAGCGCGGAAGAAAAGTTATTGATGGATTTCATCGAGCAGATCACTGACGAAAAATTATATAGCGTGCTGGAATACAAAACAACAGACGGCGCTCCTCAAAGCGAAATGCTTTGGAAATTAATGGCACACCTGATCAATCACGGCACACAGCACCGCAGTGAAGCCGCCGCCCTGCTCACCGACCTTGGATTTTCCCCTGGGGATATCGACCTGATCGTCTTCCTGCGCGAAGAACAATAGCCAAACGGAGAATAATGATTCAAACCATTTCAAATTTCTTAAAACGCAACCGCTATAAAATTGCCATCTTCGCGCTCATGGCCGCGGCATCTGCCATTTGCGTATTACTTGTCACGGCGCGAATTGCATATAGTGACTCACGCCGCTACACCAGCCTGGTATGGAATCTGTTTCTGGCATGGATCCCTTTTCTGCTGGCATATTTTTCATATGCCTTCTCGTGGAAAAAACCGCTTCTCTATTTCGTTCTGCCAATCACAGCCTTTTTGTGGCTGATCTTCTTTCCAAACGCGCCATATATATTGACCGACCTGCAGCATCTTTCAAAGGAAGTGGCAAACACACCTCTCTGGTACGATGTGATCATGATGGTCTGGTTCGCGTGGACGGGGCTTCTACTGGGCATCGTCTCGTTGTATTTGATGCACGACATCATTCAAAGAACCTTCGGTCGCGTGGTCGGTTGGGTGTTCGTGTTCATCGTTTCAGGCTTGAGCAGTTTCGGCGTCTACCTTGGGCGTTTCATCCGCTTCAACTCATGGGACCTGCTCAACGACCCAAAGGAAATTGTCGTCACCGTGCTGGGTCTCGCCATTGACCCGTCCAGACGGTTGGTGGCTTTCACCATTCTATTCACGGTATTTTATCTATTCGTCTACCTTACCCTGTATTCATTCGCACACCTTGTGCAGGAAAAACCAGAACTGCAGGCTCCTCAGGAAATTTCATGAATCCACTTATCGTTTTGCGCGGCGGCGGTGATCTTGCAAGCGGCGTGGCCCTCCGTTTATATCGCACAGGTTTTCAAGTTGTCATTCTCGAATTGGAAACTCCACTGGCGGTGCGCCGCACGGTTTCATTTTCCGAAGCTGTATATGAAGGCGAACAGATCATTGAAGGCGTAGTATCCCGTTTGGTTTCGGCAGACCAGCTTCAGGTGGCATTGGAAGCGGGCCAGATCCCCGTCCTCGTAGACCCGCAGGCAAACATCCTCAAAAATTCTTTTGTGACGAATCCCAGAAATACATTTGTGGTGGATGCAAGATTGATCAAGCAAGCGCCTGATCCATTACCAATCGACGTTCCGCTTCATATCGGCCTTGGGCCTGGATTCAACGCAGGCGAGAATTGCCACGCTGTGATAGAAACCCGCCGCAGCCACACTCTCGGCAGAGTCTACTGGAGCGGAACACCCCAACCCGATAGCGGCCACCCCGAAGGCGACCCGCGCCGCGTATTGCGAGCGCCCAGTGCTGGCGAGTTGATCGCTCACGCAAAGATTGGCGACCAACTTAAGGAAGGCCAGTTGATCGCAACTGTAAACGAGATGCAGATCACAAGTCCATTTGACGGCCTCTTGCGTGGAATTATCCGCCCGAATATAGAAGTTACGAACAATATGAAGATCGGCGATATTGACCCGCACAATGACGCCAGTGCAATTCATTTGGTTTCAGACAAAGCGCTCGCCATAGGCGGCGGCGTACTGGAAGCAGTATTGGTCAAATTGAACGAGATCAGGGCGTCCGTTGGGTATTAGATTAAACAAAAAAACACATCTGCGAAAGATTAATTTCGCAGATGTGTTTTTTTGTAGGTCAGGCTATAAGCCTGACCTTTTTTATTTAATGTGAGTTCATTTCTTTAGACGAAAGGATCGGCTCAACCGTGGGCTGTAATTCCCATCCACGCAAACCTTTGCGAAAAAAGAACATCAAGCCAGCGCCCAGGATCAAACAAAGTGAATTGATCATAATGGCTGTTTGTGTGCCGAGATGTTCAGCGCTATATCCAATCGCAATGGATGCGAGCGGCTGTAAACCAAATGTGATCATGGTGAAGAGACTGATGATGCGCGCGCGCATATTTCCTGGAGCCATGAGTTGTAGAACACCCAGGCTTGTTGTCAGTACCAGCGGCGCACCGAGGCTGATCAGAAATATAGCCACCATCGATAATGTCAGCCATGAGGAGTTGGACAGAAGTAGGAAGAACGTACCCATCCACACAGCCGCGCCACTGACAATCAGCCCAATGCGTTTGGCCGCCTGTGACAATGGAAGCAAGACAAGCGTGGACACCAATGCGCCCGCTCCTGAAACGGCAAATAAAAGACCAAATGTCTGCGAGTCACCGCGCAGTACATGGTCTGCAACCGAAGGCAAAATATTGAAAACGGAAAGCCCGAAGAATGTGACCAGCGTGGCGAAGACCATCAGATCCACCATACGCGGCTGGGAGCGGATAAAGTCCAGCGTTTCGCGGAATTGACCACGTCCACTCTGGCGCGGGTGTGCCGCCTGCTGTGAGCGCACCGCAAGCAGACTCAACAAGACGACAAAGAAACTTGCGCCATTGACCCAGAACGCAGCAGCGGAACCAACCACTTTCAACAAAATACCTGCGATGGCTGGCCCCAACATGCGCGCAAGTTGCAAGCCCATGATATTCAACGTGATGGCCTGACGCACCTGTCCCATGCCAGAGAGATCGCCAATGAATGCCTGTTGGGCGGGGAAATCCAACGCATTGACAATGCCAAGGATGAAAGAGAAAGTGTAAATGTGCCAGATCTGAATCAAATTAGTCTGGATGAGATAGGCCATTGTCAACGCCAGGAGCATGGCAATGCTTTGAGTGGCAAGCAGGATGAAGCGGCGGTTGAAGCGGTCTGCAATTCCTCCAGCCCAGGGAGCAAGCAAAAAGAGCGGCAGCGTGTTCAACATCACCACAATGCCGAGGGAGCTTTCAGACTTGGTAAGCTCCCAGATCACCCAGCTTTGAGCTGTGGACTGCATCCACGTGCCGAGCAGGGAAACAGCCTGCCCCCCAAGATAGATGCGCAGGTTGCGGTTCTTGAGAGGCGCAAAGCTATTGGTGTAGGTTTGGAGCAGGGACGGACGTTCTGAGTATTCGGACAATTCTATTATTTTCCTTTTCGTGAAGATTTATTTCGGACGAAAACGAGGCGGTCTTTCTTACAAAACTACCCAAACGTCTATCTTTCTGAATGAACGAGCGTCGGGTATCCTTGGCCAATTCAATTTTGAGGTGACGCATGAGCAAAGGACGTTTGGAAGCATTTAGCGATGGAGTGATTGCCATCATTATTACCATCATGGTGTTGGAATTGAAAGTGCCGCATGGCGCAGAACTTTCGGCCCTGCAGCCATTGGTTCCAATTTTTGCGAGTTACATATTAAGTTTTGTGTTTGTCGGTATTTACTGGAACAACCACCATCACCTGTTGCAGGCAGTTTATAAAATAAACGGCAAAGTGCTTTGGGCAAATTTACATTTACTGTTCTGGCTGTCGATCATTCCATTCGTTACCAGTTGGATGGGAGAAAATGAATTTACAGCGTGGCCTGTGGCATTGTACGGCATCGTCTTGTGGATGTCTGGACTGGCATACTACATCCTCGTCCGCACCTTGCTGGCCATTCATCCAAACGACTCACCGTTTGCCATCGCCATGGGCAAGGATGTGAAAGGAATGATCTCGCTGGCACTTTACACAACCGCAATCCCCACCGCCTTCTTCTCGCCCGTGATCGCGTCCCTTTTATATGTGACCGTGGCGGTCATGTGGTTCATCCCTGACCGCAGGCTGGAGAAGCTGGAAAGATCGGCATAGGTTTCGAAACAACTTTTTAGATTTTCGGGTATCCTTGCATAATGTCCAATAACAACAACCCCACCGTCTGGTCTTCTGAGCAGGGAGACTTGCGCAAGCAGGAACCAAAAAAATCTGATGCAACCACTTCCCTCACGCCTCAAGATCAGACTGTATATCTGCATCGTGATTCAAAAGGGCGCAGCGGTAAGACCGTTACCATCATCAAGAAACTGACTCTCAACGAAGAGAGGATGAAGGAACTGGCGAAGAAACTCAAACAGGTCTGCGGCAGCGGCGGAACAGTGAAAGATGGCGAGATCGAAATTCAAGGAGAACACCGCGAGAAGATCGCCGAGGCCTTGAAGAAACTGGGATACAAGGTCAAGATCGCAGGTGGATGATCTAAAAAAAAATACTGTCTCTTAAATATAAAAAGCAGTCATCCAGTAGATGACTGCTTTTTATAAAATCCTGCTTATTCAGAGATCGTTATGCTTTCGATCGCATCGCCTGTGTAATCAGGGTTCAGGTCTGGGTCGCGCAGAGTAATGGCGTTGACCACGTCCATACCGCTGATGACCTGACCAAAAATAGTATAGCCGCCGTTCAAAAATTCTGCGGGGCCAAAAGTAATGAAGAACTGACTGCCGTTCGTGTTGCGTCCCGCATTTGCCATGGCGATCAGCCCTTGCTTGTCAAACACCAGGTCGCTGTCTTCATTTACAAATTCATAGCCAGGGCCGCCCATGCCAGTCCCTGTGGGGTCTCCACCCTGGGCCATGAAGCCTTCTAACACACGGTGGAAAGTGACACCGTCATAAAATCCCTTACAGGAGAGAAACACAAAACTATTAACAGTAAGCGGGGCTTTATCTGTGTGTAACTCGATCACAAACTCGCCGCCTTTCGCCATTTTTACATTCGCAAAATAATGTTTACCCGTGTCCACATTCAGGGGCGGTGCATTTGTATAAGATGTGGATGCGGGAATCGCGTCAAACACGGCACAAGCGGTATCCTCTGTGGAGGATTGCACCACATCAGGAACATTTGTCGCTTGCGGCAACTCGGGCTGACTGAAAAACGAACACGACAGCATGGTCACCATCAACACAACCAGAGCCGCCGCTTCACGCTTAACGTGAAGTTTGTTTTTTATTTCATTGAACATTCTTTTCTCCTAAAATGTATTTCGAAAGACCCCATTGCAAGACATTACTTGCGGGAATATAGCATTTCACGATTGAAAATTGCGGGGCTGGAATATTGTCCACTGCGCAGCAGGTTACGTGCTAAAGCGATATCAGCGTGGATCGATTGTACGTCGTCATAATCGGTATCGCAGATCAAAACACCCAAACTTAAACGCGTGGCAGGGATATTCACGGTGACGTCCAGATATTTTCTTAACCCATCCCAGACGCGCGTTGCAATTTTCAACGGCACATCGGTGCTTGGAATATCCTCTACCAGAGTAAGCAACAGCCCATCGGCGGCAGACCAGGCCATGGTGTCCGTAGGGCGAAGCGTGCTTTTGAAGGCGTCTGCCAGTTTACGCTGGAAGACATCCAGTTCGCGGCCGTGCAATTCTCTGCGCATGTCCTCGATCTGGACCACATCCACGAACAGGACTCCAAATTGACGAAACATGGATTGCTTGATGCGTTCGAGGGAAAAGGTCAAACGCACATTGAAAAATGACAGCGTGTATAAACCTGTCACCAGATCGTGAGCTGGCTCGCGCATCGCACCGTGTGTAGCCTGCAAGCGCTGCACCAACCTGCTGAGTTGATTAATATCCACGGGTTTGAGCAAAAGCAGATCTGGCTCCACCTCAAGGCTGTTGGAATGGTGCGAATATGCCGTGATCACCACCACAGGAATGGTGGACATGCGTTCATTCTGCTTCATACGCTTGAGGATCTCCACGCCAGACATGCCTGGCAATTGCAGATCCAACAATACAATATCGGGGAGTACGGTTTCGATGCGCTGCATCGCTTCCAACCCATCCATGACGATCTCGGTGTGATAGCCTGCAATGTCTAATACGTGCCGAAAAAGCGCCACAATATCACGGTCATCTTCTACAATGATGGCAAACGGTTTATCCATAAAAACTCCATAAATTCAGAAAAAAATCTGCTATCTCAATTATACTTGTCATGCTAGCTACAACCCAAATTAAAATACAAATGAAACTTATTCACGCCCTTCGCCTCAACTCTCCAGCCGTCTTCGGCCAAACCATCAGTTTGGTTGGCGCAGGCGGGAAAACCACCGCCCTCTTTCAGGTGGCACGTGAGCTATTAAGTGAAAAAAAGTTGGGCCTTCAAAAAGTGATCATCAGTTCCACAACTCATTTTGGTGCGTGGCAAACGCCGCTCGCAGATCGTCATATCCGTGCAAATGACGCCCGCTCGTTGGCGGCATCTTTCAATAATGAACTGCGCGGCGTGATCCTGGTCACTGGCGAAACAAAAGAGGATCGCACACAGGCTCTCAACGCGGAATCACTTGTATGGCTGCAGGAACACGCAAAGAACACCAACACGCCGCTGCTGCTCGAAGCAGACGGTTCGCGCACACATTCGCTCAAAGCGCCCGCTGCGCACGAACCAGCCATCCCGAATTTTTCAGATGTTGTGATCGTCGTCGCTGGGTTAAGCACAATTGGTACGCAGCTCAATGATGAGCACGTCCATCGCGCCGAAATATTTTCAGAGCTCACACAAACGCCGCTTCAACAAACCATCACACCCGATTCTATTTTGCAATTGCTACTTCATCCGCAGGGCGGGTTGAAAAATATTCCACTTGCGGCGCGAAAAATCGTCATTCTCAACCAAGCCGACACAGCTTCGCTTCAATCCACGGGTGGAGACATGGCTAAAAAACTGATCGATCATTTTGATTCTGTTTTGGTCACGTCATTGCAAAATAAAACCTATCAAACATTTGAACACACAGCAGGAATTCTTCTCGCCGCAGGAGAGGCAACTCGCTTTGGCGCGCCCAAGCAATTGCTGGATTGGCATGGCAAACCCTTCGTGAGACATATCGCCGAAACCGCGCTTCGTGCGGGACTTTGGCCTGTAGTCGTCGTCACAGGCTTTCACGCCACGGACGTAGAATCTGTATTAACCGATCTGCCTGTGAGCATCGCCTACAACGCGGAGTATCAACAAGGCCAGAGTGCCTCCATCAGAAAGGGAGTCTCCGCTTTGCCGCAGCACACAGGCGCCGCAGTCTTCCTGCTTGCAGACCAACCGCAGATCTCCATTGAAGTGATCCGCGCATTGGACGAACTTCATACGCAGGAACTCGCCCCGATCATTGCTCCGCTTGTGCTTGAAGAGCGCCGCGCCAACCCCGTGCTGTTCGACCAAGTTACATTTCCTGATCTGCTCCAGCTCGAAGGAGATGTTGGCGGGCGCGCCATCTTCTCCAAATTCAAAGTAGAATACATACCCTGGCACGATGACAGGTTATTGTTCGACGTGGACAAACCTGAAGACTATCAAAGATTGGTTGAAGATGAAACACTTTAAAGGCTCAATATGATCACTGCTATTATTCTCGCCGCTGGCGAATCCAAGCGCATGGGGCAGCCCAAGATGCTTATGCCATGGGGCAAAAGCACGGTACTGCAAACTGTAATATCCACAGTTCAATCTGCGGGCATTACAGATATTCTTGTTGTCACAGGCGGAGGACGTCAGCAGGTGGAAATGCTGATCGGAAAAACCGTCCAGACGATCTTTAATGAGAATTATGAAAAAGGCGAAATGCTAAGTTCCATACAAGCAGGCCTGACGGCGAAAATGCGTGAGGCGAGTGCCGCGCTCATTTGTCTTGGTGACCAGCCCCAGGTTAGAGAAAGAACCGTGCGAAGCGTCTGCGATGCGTTCCTTAAAAGCAAATCCCAGATCGTAGTTCCCAGTTATGAAATGCAGCGTGGACATCCCTGGCTGGTGGCGCGCCCATTGTGGGAGGAATTGCTGGAGATGAAGTCACCGCGAACTCCGCGTGATTTTCTGAAAAAGCATGCCCGCAAGATCAATTATGTAAATGTAGACACCCCCAGCATTATCGAAGACCTCGACACTCCTGAAGACTACTTGAAGTTTAAGTCGTAACGTGCTACTCTGAGTATATAAAAAGGAGGTTGTGATGTCAGAAATGACTCTGATCGCCGAGGATATTCTCAACACCATGAAGGCCGTGGACGAGGCTTACCACGCCAGCAATGAACTATTGGATGAGACCAATCACGAGAAATTTGACGCCTTCAAAGCGCGGATGATCACCCTGCAAGAACATCTCAGCAAACTCAAAATGGTGCTGGACAACGAAGAAGCCTACGCCATGGATGAGTTGATCGACGCGCTGAATCACGCCTACACAACTCACGACATCCACTACCGCCGCACTCCACGTATGAGAGAAAAAGAATAATTCTCATTTAGTAGGGATGCATTCATAAGCACTTGAAATATGTTACACTCGCCCCAATTTCAAATTGGGAGCATGCTGTGAGATATTTCATCATTGTAAATCCAACTTCTGGGCGCGGCCTGGGAGAAAAATCCATTCCACATATTGAATCCAACCTGAAAGAAAACGGGTTGGATTTTACGCTTGTACGCACCGAACGCATGTGGCACGCCGCCGATCTTGCCGAGCAGGCAGTAAAAGACGGCTACGATGTGATCGTCTGCGCCAGCGGAGATGGAACGGTAAATGAAGCCATCAATGGAATGATGCGCGCCCGCAAAGACGGGCACAACAAAACCGCATTTACCGTGCTCGGCATTGGCACAGGCAATGATTTTGCAGGCGGAACGGGCATCCCCACCAACCTGATCGATGGCCTGAAATCCTTGAAAATCAACAAACGTAAAAGGATCGATCTTGGCTTTGTCAAAGGTGGAGATTATCCCGAAGGCAGATATTTCGGCAACGGCATCGGCGTGGGTTTTGATGCGGCAGTTGGCAACGAAGCCGTCAAAGTCCGTTGGGCACGCGGCCTACCCGCCTATCTCATCGGCGTGATCAAAACCGTCTTCCTTTATTACAATCCCGCACAAGTTGAAATTATTCTGGACGGCACTGAAACCATCAAACAAGTCTCGTTGATGATCTCTGTAATGAACGGCAGGCGCATGGGTGGCGGCTTTCAAATGGCGCCTGAGTCACTTCCCGACGATGGCTTTTTCGATCTATGCATCGCCGAAACCGCATCCAAGGGGCGCATATTGGGCCTCATCCCCCACTTCCTGCGCGGGACGCAGGCAAGCCAGCCCGAAGTAAAGATGCGGCGCGCAAAAACAGTCTCGATCAAATCACTGGACATGACCTTCCCTGCCCACGCAGATGGAGAATTTATCTGCCTCAGCGGTTCACACTTAACCCTTGAACTGCTTCCGTCCGAATTAGAAATTATCTACACCTGAGAAAAAACCAATGTATTGGCTAACCAATTTAATTGTACGTGTTTACACGCGTATCACCTGCCGCTTGGACGACACTGAATTAAAAAACTTCCCCGCACAGGGACCATTGATCGCCATTGCGAATCATACAGGGCAAATTGAAGTGCCTTTGCTTTTTGCGCATCTATATCCACGCCGTGTAACTGGCTGGGCAAAAGTGGAATCTTGGGACAACTGGTTCCTGAATTGGATCTTCGGCGTCTGGGGCATTATTCCAGTGCGCCGCGGTGAAGCGGACATGAACGCACTCAAGCTGGCATTGAGAGCACTAAAAGAAGGAAAGATATTAGGCATTGCGCCAGAGGGCACTCGCAACAAAACAGGGAAACTCATCCGCGCCATGCCAGGGACAGTGACCGTTGCATTGCATTCAGGGGCTCCGATCATCCCCATTGCTCATTGGGGCGGCGAAGTGTATTTGAAAAACTTAAAACGCTTGAAACGCACAGATTTCCACATCCGCATTGGCGAACCTTTTACGATCAATGTTGAAGGCATCAAAGTTACAGGCGAGATCCGCCAACAAATTGCAGATGAAATGATGTACGAACTTGCAAAACTGCTCCCTGAAGAATATCGCGGCGAATACAGTGATCTGAGTAAAGCGACAACAAATTTCATCGAAAAACAAAAACGCGGACATTAAGTCCGCGTTTTTGTTGACACACTGCTCATACAAGACTAATGTGATAAACAAACATCCGTAAATTCTTAACGAATCTAAGGCAGTACCATAGTCCTGCCTCGCTTTCGAAGATGCAAGCAACTATGGGCATGTTTTGTACTAGAATAAATTTGTAAAATGCATTTTACAAAAAAGGAGAACCAAATGAAAAAACTTTTTACAAGCACATTCCTTGCAGTTGCCTTGCTCGCCATAAGTGCAGGCACGGCATTCGCCCAGGAAGTCACACCCATTTCAGGCACCGTCCAATCTGTTGTTCTCGAAACTGATGCAACCACAGGTGAAACAATCGCAGTGGTCACAGTCCTTGACGCAGTTACAGGAGAAACACAGATCGTAAATCTCAGTTCCGCAGCCGCCGAGTCCCTTGGCTTGATCACTACAGACCCGATCACAGGCGAGACAACAGTTACCGAAGGTGCTGTCGGCCTCGTCGTTGAAATTGACCCAGCAACTGTTCTTCCTGTTGTGGAAGATCCTACAACTGAAGAAGAACAGCACCCTGTTGGCTCCGCGTTGTCAGATTTTTTCAGTGATCTCTTAGGCGTGGACTATGAAACAATCATGACCTATCACGAAGACGGTGTTGGTTTCGGTGTAATCACCCAGGCCTTGTGGCTGACCAATAACCTTGATGGCAGCACAGAAACTTTTGATGCCTTGCTGGCCGCCAAGCAGAGCGGTGACTATAGCGCCATCCTTCTGGCAGACGGCTCAACCCCCGACAATTGGGGTGACGTTGTCAAGTCCTTGAAAAAAGGCGATAACCTTGGCAGTGTAATGTCTGGCAAAGCCGATGCTGGTGATGAAACCGCAGTCGAAGTTGACGCTGCTGACACTGGCAACGGAAATAACGGCAACGGTAATGGCAACAAAGATAAAGATAAAAACAAAGACAAAGGCAATAACGGCGGCGGACGCCCGTAGTCGTTAGCCAGTAATAAAAAAGAGCCAGCAAATTTGCTGGCTCTTTTTTATTACTGAATTTATTTACAACTTGATCTGATACGCATTCGTTTCGCGCTTTTCGAATCCCA